>JABSRK010000159.1 GCA_013213915.1 Planctomycetota bacterium | reverse complement strand
AGAACGTCGCTCTGAAGGCCCAGGAGATTCCGATCGCGGCAGCACACGTGCAGGATGACCTCTGTGTCCAACTCCCTTTGCATGGCCAGTGCCAGCGCCGTATTGCTCATCCGCACCGCGGCCCGGGGCCCGTCTGCGAGGTTGATGACGTCGACCCCTGCCGCTTTCAGCATGCGCGCCGCCTTCATCGGTTTGGCCGTGCTGAGTCCGGGCGCTGGGTTGACCTCGACGGACACGACGAATTCCTCTGGGCCGGAAGGCGCCCGCGTTTCTGTGCCCCCTCCGAGACGGTCCTTCCATACGCGCACGACCTTGGACGCGAGCCGGGACTTGGCCTCCGTCGGAACTGGCGAGACTCCCTCGACGCTGATCGTCGCGGGATCGCGTCGCGCACCCGTCACTTGCAGCCGCGCCGTGCCGCCGCCCACCATGCGGACGGCCGCAGCCACCGCGGCCACATGCTCCGGTCGCGTCCCGCAGCATCCGCCAACGATGCGAACGCCCGATTTGAGCATGCGCTTGGCGAAGACCCCGAAATACTCGGCCGTCGCCATGTACAGGGTCCGCTGATCGAGGCGCCGAGGTCGGCCGGCGTTGGGCATGGCGCTGACCGGATGCCCCGACTTCACCATCTCTGCGGCCACGTCGTGGACGACCGCCGGACCCTCGCAGCAATTCACCCCAATCACATCGGCGCCCCACGCGATCAGCAGATCTGCCGCCCGCATCGGCGCAGTCCCGTCCAGCAGGTGTCCATCCTCCTGGAAGCTCATTTGCGCCATGAGCGGGCCCTTGAAGAGGTCGCGGGCCACCTCCACAGCGATGCGCATTTCGCGCAGGTGCTGAAAGGTCTCGAGCAGCAGCACATCGACGCCCGCATCGATCAGGGCGCCGACTTGCTGCTCGTACGCACTGCGTACGTCCTTCTGCTTGGACTCGGACATGACCCCGAGACCTTCGCCGGTCGGCCCAACCGCACCAGCGACCCAAGCATCAGCGCCGGCAGCGTCCCGTGCGAGCTGGACGCCCGCCCGGTTGATCTCCAGGACCTTGTCAGCGACACCGTAGCGCGCGAGGAGGAAGCGATTTGCCGAGAAGGTATTCGACTCAAGGACCTCGGCGCCCGCCTTCTTGTGCGCTTCGTGAATCTTGCGGACGGTGTCGGGCTTGGCCAGGTTGGCCTCGTCGAACGCCCGGTTGATGAAGTACCCCTGCTCGTAAAGCATGGTGCCCATCGCCCCGTCGAACACGAGGGGGCGGAGATCCAGCGTCTCGAGGAAGGTCGGTCGCGAGTTCGTGTCAGCCGTCATCTATCGAGGGAGCGATCCGAGAGGAACACCTGCCGAGAGGTGGGCCGTGCGCGCCGGGCCTGGATGAACGGGCGTCCGGGGCTCGTGCTCGCCTCCAGCGGGGCGCCGTCGTCCAGCACGAGGCCACCGACCTCGCTGCCCTTCACACTACCGCGCGGCGCGTCGATGCCCAGTACGCGCGCGGACTCCACGCCCCGGTCGGCATCGTACTCCGATGCCGGGTAGGATGGCCGCGGGCGGTTCGCTGTCGCGGGAGAGGGCTCGCACGGCGCCGTGGGAGAGATTCATGAGCGGTCGTACCGAACCGTTGCGGGCCTTTGTCCGGGTTGCGTGTTTTCTCGTTCTGGCCAGCCTGTGTGCCTGCGCGGTGGACCCGCCTGCGGGGCCTGACGAGAAGGACTACGGCCGCCCGCTGCCGCCGGGGACACCGGCCCTCGAACGGGTTACGGACCTCGGTGAGATCCCCGATCTACGCACGACGTTCGAGAACCGCGACTCCGCGATCGAGGCGCTGGACGAGAGTCTCGCGTACTTCGGCAAGCCGTCGTCCCAGATGTGGTTCCCCTACGCCGCCAACGATCGCTCAATCACCCACGCGGACCAGGTCCACACACTCGAGCTCCTCCGGGAAGCCCTCGTCAAGAGCGCGACCAGCGACGAGTTTCACGGTCGATGCCTCATGTTGTTCGACTTCTACCGGTCTCGTGGCTGGGACGGTTCGGGAGAGGTCCTCTACACGGCGTACTGCGAGCCGATCTTCGATGGTCGAAGAAAAGCCGACTCCCGCTTCTCATACCCGCTGTACGGCCTCCCTACGGACTTGGTGAAAGACGCGGACGGGACGCCGCGTGGCCGACGGACGCCCAACGGCGGGATCGTGCCGTACTACACACGGGGCGAGTTGGCGACGAACGATCACCTGCAGGGACTCGAAATCGTCTACCTGAAAGACCCGTTCGAGGTGTACATCGCGCACGTACAGGGGTCGGCCCGCGTCGATTTGCCGACCGGGGATCAGATCTGCATCGGTTACGCAGGGAAGACCGACCGGGCATACAGCAGCATCGGGCTTCGCCTCGTGGAAGAGGGCCGTATCCAAGCCAGCGAACTGTCGCTGACGACCCTTAAGAGCTATTTCCGGAACCACCCTGACGAGATCGAACGCGTGCTCCCTCACAACGAGTCGTACGTGTTCTTCGTCGAACGGGAACCTGGCCCGTTTGGAAGCATCGGCGCCAAGGTCACGCCCTATCACTCTGTCGCCACCGACAAGTCGGTCTTTCCCCGAGGTGGCCCGTGTGTCGTGGTCTCACGCATGCCGTTCGCGGACCCGGCGAATCCGGCGAGCATCGTCCGACGCGACACCATCCACCTGCCATTCGATCAGGATACGGGGGGCGCCATCCGCTCGGCCGGACGGTGCGATCTGTTCGTGGGGACCGGGCCCGAGGCTGAACGCCTCGCCGGGCACACGCGCGAAGAAGGGCAACTCTTCTACCTGTTCGCGAAGACCGAGTAGTTGCTACGCTGGCCGTCTCGCGATGGACCCATCACGCCGTTCGGAACCACCGGGTCGCGCTGGCGACCCCGAGGCCCAGAGCCCCGAGTACTCGACGCTCTTCCTCGTCTGGCCTGAGGCAGACGCTCCGCTGCAAGAGGAAGTGCGTCTCGCCTTGCAGGCGACGTACGGCGGCGTGCAGGCCATCGATGAACTCGATGCCGGCGATGACCTCCTCTGGGGCGTCACCTGGCGTATACCCGCCGACGATGATCGCCCGGAAGCCGACTACCTCGTGTGGGCCGAGCCGAGAGGTGATCTCGGCGACGACTTCCTGCGCCAGGCCCTCGGTGCCGGTGCGGAGTACGCCGCCGCCAAGGCGAGCCGATGGCTCATCGGTGTCGAAGCCCGTCTCAGCCTGAGGCGCCCGCAGGCGAGCTTTCAGGACCAACTTCGATTCGTGCGAGAAGTAGCCGTTCCCGGGCTCGTCGCCGTCTATGACGACAACGCATTGATCATCCGTTCCGGACGCGAGATCGAGGACCTGTGCGCATGCGATGTCCCGCCTCGCGCCAGTACCCTGTATGCGGTCCACGTGGTTGAAGGCACAGGGGGCATGTGGCTCCACACCCACGGCCTCCTCCGCGCCGGGCTACCCGACCTCGACCTTGTGGGAATCCCATCCCAGTTCGCCGACGACGCGCACGAGTTGCTCCATGCTATCGTCGACCGCTTGCTGGCCGGGGACGACCCGGAGCCCTCTGGCCGCCTGGAGTTGGGGACCGGGCTCGAACTGAGGCTGTTGCCTCTGGGTGACGCCCTGGGCCTGTTCCCACCCAATATTGCAGGCGGATCGAACGACCGCAGCGGCGACATGGCGGACCACGGGGGCGACCGACTCATTGTCCTCGACGTACGTCGCGACTTGACGCCCCTCGACGCACTCGTGCAGGTCAGCGGCGACGGAACGCTATACAAGTCCCGCGGTGAGACGGAGCGGCAACGGTCCCTCTCTGTGTCGCGCTGGGGCACCTTCGGCCAGCTCTTCGCGATAAACCGTCGCGGCACGGATTGGAGCTTCCACGTCAAGCTGGCGTATGACCAACGGGTCCCAGGAAAGAGAGAACACCTCTGGTTCGAAGTGCTCGGGCTGCAGCCTGGAAGAGTCCACGGACGGCTCATGAACCATCCCCTCGACGTTCCCGACCTGCGAGCGGGGCAGGAACTCTGGCAGCCACTCGAGCGGCTGACCGATTGGCTCATCGTGACGCCGCATGGCAGCTTCGATCCGGAAGTAGCTCCGGTGCTCCTGCAGGAGCCTTCATAGGGATGGCGCGCACCTTCGTCGCGCTGGCCTTGCCGGCCAAGTTGCGGCAACGGTTGTCGGAAGAGGCTGATCGCCTGCGACTCGCGGGCGCCGCGGTGTCATGGACGCGCCCTGAGAACTACCACGTCACCATCCGATTCCTTGGGGAATTGCCCGACGAAGACCTGTTGGTGCTCGACGCCTTACTGCGCGGCGCGGCCGTCGCTTGTCAGCCTCTTCCGCTGACGGCATGCGGCCTGGGCACGTTCCCGGACACGGGCTCCGACTCGCCACGCGTGGTCTGGTGCGGGATCAGCGAACAAGACCCCTCCCGTGGGGACCTCCAGGGGCTGCGTAACGGGGTACAGGAGGCGCTCCGCGGGCAGGGATGCCGGGCTGAAAAGGGGGCTTTTGACCCTCACATCACCCTCGGACGCGTTCGAAGTCCTCTCAACGCCGCGTCGCTCCTCGAGCGCATGGGGCCAGCGGTCCGGCGCGCCTTCGGGACCTTCGTCGCGCGCGACCTCATTCTCTATGAGACCGTCCGCACCAAGCAGGGGGTGGCTTACGAACCGCTGCAGCGGTTTCCCCTCGGCGGCTGAGACCCAGGCTCGCAAGGTACGGCACCCCAAGACATTAGGGTCATGTTCGGGTTTTGTTCTTCTGGTTGTCCCTGGCGGCCGCTATCATGCGTCCGTTGTCGGCGTCACCGCTCGGCACGCACGGTTGGGCGCCGGCCCCGGAAGGGGGTCAGGTGCCAAGGGAAAGGAGACTCTGATGGTCAAGGCGGACAAGGATCAGGTGGTGAGCAAAGAACGGGCGGCAAAGGACCAATCCCTGAAGTTCGCCCTGACGTCCATCGAAAAGCAGTTTGGCAAGGGGGCGATCATGCGCCTCGGCGAGAGCCCGATCGCGGAGATCAAAGGCATCGCAACGGGGTCGCTGTCCTTGGACCTCGCTCTCGGAGGCAAGGGACTGCCTCGAGGCCGTATCGTCGAGATCTACGGTCCAGAATCGTCCGGTAAGACGACCCTCACGCTCCATGTGATCGCGAACGCACAGAAGACCGGTGGCATTGCGGCTTTCATTGATGCCGAGCACGCTCTCGATCCGTCGTATGCGCAAAAATTGGGCGTCGATTTCAAGAACCTCCTCATCAGCCAGCCGGATACAGGGGAGCAGGCGCTCGAGATCACCGAGATGCTCATTCGCTCCAATGCCATCGACGTCCTCGTCATCGACTCCGTCGCGGCCCTGGTTCCGAAAGCGGAGCTTGAGGGAGACATGGGCGACGCCCATGTGGGCCTTCAGGCACGCCTCATGTCCCAGGCGCTGCGCAAGCTGACAGCGGCGGTTTCCAAATCGAGCACCTGTCTCGTCTTCATCAACCAGATTCGCGAAAAGATCGGGGTCATGTTCGGGAGCCCGGAAACGACTTCAGGCGGCCGAGCGCTGAAGTTCTACTCGTCCGTCCGTCTGGACATACGCCGCATCGGTCGCATCAAGGACGGAGACGAGGTCAAGGGCAACCGCACCAAGGTCACGGTCGTCAAGAACAAGATCGCTCCACCGTTCCGGGTCGTGGAGTTCGACATTCTCTACAACGAGGGGATCTCCGGTGCCGGTGACCTGCTCGACCTCGGCGTCCAGACAGGAGTCGTCGACAAGACGGGGAGTTGGTTCAGCATTGGCGACGAGCGGCTTGGCCAGGGACGTGAGCGTGCCCGTGAAGCCATCAAGTCCGACCCAGCTCTGGCCGAACGCATCCGCACCGAAGTCCTGCAAAAGGTCGCCGCCAAGCGGGAAGCCGCCGAACGGGAAACCGCGCGCAACCAGGGCAAGAGTCCGGCCTCGAATGGCATAGCCGGAGCCAAGAAGGCCGCGGCGTCCTGACTGCACGAAGATCGGGGCGATCGCCGCAGAACCCGGAGGTCCTTTCAATCCAGCGGTTTATGCCCCTCAGCTTTTTGTCAGAATGCCCGGTCGATGTCCCGTTCAGGCTGCCTTCCCCTACTGGTGAGGCAGCTCTCAAGGGCGTAAGATCCCGGCATCCAACGACATAGGCCTCGCGGATTGCGAGGAGAGCGAGGTGGACATGGCCGTTCCCAAGAAGCGGACCTCCAAGATGAAAAAGCGCCTGCGACGATCCCATCACCGCATGGCACGCTTGAACCTCGCGCGATGCGCTCATTGCGGCGCCGCCATCCGACCTCACCGTGTGTGCCACAACTGTGGCCAGTACAAGGGTGAGGCCGTGATCCAGATGGACGAATTCTGAGCCGCGCGCCCCTCGGATGGTCGACGCGCGCATAGCCCTCGACGCCATGGGCGGCGACCGCGCCCCCCAGGAGACGGTGCGCGGGGCGATCGAGGCGGTGGGCCAGGACGCCGCGCTCCACGTGGTCCTGGTGGGCCGCGAGCCCGAGTTGCTGGCCGAACTCGAGACCGCGACAGGCGCCGCACGGGACCGCATAGAGATCTTTCACGCGTCGGAGGTGGTCGGCGGAGGAGACTCCGCGGCCATGGGCTATCGCAAGGAAGACGGTTCCATTCGCCGCGCGTGCGAATTAGTCAAGGCCGACAAGGTGGACGGTCTTGTCGCAGCTGGAAACACCGCTGCCACGGTGACAGCAGCGGTCGCCGTGCTGAAACGTCTGCCAAGAGTGCGACGGCCTGGCATCGCCGTGCCACTACCTACCGCAAAGAGCCAGTGCATTCTCTGCGACGCGGGAGCCAACATCCACTGCAAACCCGTGCACCTGTTCCACTACGGGATCATGGCGTCGCTCTACTTCACAGCCATGTTCGAGAAGGAGCGCCCGACTATCGGGCTCATGAACATCGGGAGCGAGGAGGGTAAGGGCACGGGGCTCGTGAAGGAAACCGCCCGGCTTTTCTCGGAGACCGATCTCAACTTCATCGGTAACGTCGAGGGCAACGACGTCTTCAACGGACGTTGCGACGTCATCATTTGCGAGGGGTTCGTCGGCAACGTCATCCTGAAGACGGCCGAGGGGCTCTACAAGTTGATATCGCACCGCGTACACGAGGTCCAAGGGGTGCTCGACACGGTTGCCAAAGAGGGAAACGAGGGCGTGCGGGACGCGCTCCGCCGGTTTCGCTCGAATGCGGATTGGAGCGAACAGGGAGGGGCCCCGCTTCTGGGTATCAACGGCATGGTGCTCATCTGCCACGGCCGCTCGGACTCGCGGGCCATCAGGAATGGCATCCTTCAAGCCGCTCGTATCCACCGAAGACAGGTCCTCCAGGCGATGGCTCATGGCCTCGTGGAGGAGGGGGGCGTTTCATGACACCGCCAACCACCGTGCGTGCAGCCGGGATCCTCGGGACCGGACATTACGTTCCGGACCGGGTCCTGACGAATCAGGACCTGGAGAAAATCGTCGATACGACGGACGAGTGGATCTACTCCCGCACTGGGATGAGGGAGCGGAGGATTGCCGCGCCGGAGCAAGCCACCTCTGATCTCTGCATTCAATCCGGGCGTCGCGCAATCGAGGACTCCGGACTGCAGCCAGACCAGATTGGCCTGATCATCGTGGCCACGGTCACGCCGGATCATCTTGTCCCCGCGACCGCACCCATCGTCCAGCACGCGTTGGGTTGCGAGAACGCGGGCGCGTTCGACGTCGCCGCGGCGTGCTCTGGATTCGTCACCGGGTTGTCGTTGGCCCAGGGGCTCATCGGCAACGGGACGGTCGATAACGTGCTGGTCATCGGCGGCGAGTGCATGAGTCGCATCCTCGACTACGAGGATCGCGCGAGTTGCATCCTCTTCGGTGATGGGTCAGGTGCCGCGGTCGTCAGTTCGAGCGCTACGCGAGGCCATCTTCTGCAGAGCTTCATCGGCGCCGACGGCAGCGGCGCTCACACCATGTGCGTCATGGCGGGGGGCTCCCGCCGCCCGACCGATATTGCAGCAGTACAGGAGAAGATGAACCTGCTTACGATCAAGGGAAACGACGTCTTCAAGTTTGCCGTCAGCACATTCCGACGCCTGCTGGAACAACAAATGCGTGCTTTCGACTTCGGACCCGACGGATTAGGGCTGGTCGTGCCGCACCAGGTGAACTACCGCATCATCGAATCGGCGCTGAAAAAGCTCGATATTCCCGAAGAGAAGATCTTCATGAACTTGGAGAAGTACGGCAACACGTCGGGTGCGAGTGTCGGAATAGCGCTCGACGAGGCCATTCGGGGAAACCGCCCGGAGGAGGGAAAGTACCTCTCCCTGATCGCCTTCGGCGCCGGGCTCACGTGGGCCTCGGCACTGCTTCGCTGGTAGCGCCACCTTCCTGAACTACCCTGTCAACGGACCCTCCATGATGCGAGCGATCCTGTTCCCCGGTCAGGGCGCG
>JABSRK010000158.1 GCA_013213915.1 Planctomycetota bacterium | reverse complement strand
CTTCGATCGACGCGGCGCCAGCGTGCTCGAGACGGCTATTCCATCGTTCCAACGGGAGATCCGACGGGTGGAACACGAGTTTGCTCTGGAAGATCCACACGAGCGCGCACAACCCGGCATACACCATCGCCAGGATGAGGAAGAGACGCAAAACGCGCCGACGCAGCGACGCCCTGAGCGATCCGGGCCGTTCCACCATGGGGCTGTTCACCTACCCTGATGGTAAGGTCCGAGCGATGGCACCGGAAGACGACGCGTCGACCTACAACGAGGAGTTGCTGCACGTCGAGCAGCGCTCGCAGCAACACACCTGCTGGACGCTGACGGCGACGATCCTCTTGTGCATCACGATCACCAACGTCGTGCTGACGGGGTATCACCGATCCGTCATCCTTGTCGTCGGCGGCAGCCTCGGTTTGTTCTTCGCCATCTCCGGCGTGTTCATCTGGTGCGGCAAGTACCACCCTGCCTTCAAGTACGTGAACGTGGTCATACAGGTCTCGATGGTCTCCTGGATCATCCAGATCGACGCCGAACTGGCCGACCCCTCTTACGCCCTCGCGTCCATGCCTCCCCTCTTCTACGGGCTGGTGACGGCCCTGTCGGGCCTCACGGTCTCGCCACGGCTGTGCCTGGTCGCAGGTTTCCTCTCCGGCATCCAGTTCATGTTGCTCTACCTCATCTTCCTCCGGCCGGAGATCTCCGAAGGGGACCTGAACTCGCACCCCGAGTTCGGCTACGCCATCACGGGCATGAAAGCCCTGGTCCTCGTCGTCATCGGTGTGGCAGCGGCGATCCTCGCTCAGCGGGTACGCCACCTGCTCATCAACGTGGCCGCTCGCGCGCAGGCTGAAGCAAGACTTGACCTCGTTGACCAAGAGTTGAGCGTCGCCGCCGAGGTCCAGTCACGACTGGTCCCCGAGAAGCTGCCCGCGGTGGAAGGCTGGGAACTGGCCGCGCACTACGTACCCTCGCGACGCGTCGGCGGCGATGCTTACGACGTCATCGAGTTGCCCGACGGCTGCCTGCTCCTGCTGGTCGCCGACGTCGCCGGGAAGGGCTATCCCGCGGCACTCACCATGGCGAGCGTTTGTTCCATCGTCCGCACCCTCGCGGAGGGCGAACCCGAGCCGGTGGCCATCGTTGAACGCCTGAACCGGGAGCTCGTCCGCAGCTCCGTCGGCGGTCGCTTCGTGACCCTGGCACTCCTCCGCCTCGATCCCTGCACAGGAGAGCTCGCGTACGTCAACGCCGGCCACGTCCCCCCGCTCATCGTGGACCTGGATGGATCGGTGCGGCATCTCCCCGCGGGCGGTCCGGTCGTCGGCGCTTTCGAGGACATGGCGTGGACCGCGGGATTTGACCAGATCGCCCCGGGCGGGGTGATCATGGGGTTCACGGACGGACTGTCCGAGTTGCGGGCGCCCGACGGCGCGCTCCTCGGCGAACGCCGCGTGGCCGAGATCATGAGCCAGACGGTCGGCGAACCGCTGATGATCATTCGAGACCGTCTCCTCGACAGGGCGACTCGCTTTCTCGCAGGCGGCACACCCAGCGACGACCTGACGGTCCTCGCCGCACGGCGGCTTTGAACGGAAGACGGGGGGATGCGCACGGCTGCTGTCGCCTATGATGTCCCGGCCATGGAACGACGCTCGGCTCGCAGGACTACCCTCGCCACCTGCATCGAACCCCCGACGCCGCCCGTTCGTTGCATCTACTTGAAGGGATTCGGGATCAAATGAGTGCGCTGCTTACCGTGTTGCTGCTGGGACTGCAGAGCTCCAGCCCTGCGCCACACGTCGTCTTCATCGTCGGCGAGAACGAGTACGGCTCGTACGAGACCGTCCCCGCCCTCGCCAAGGAGTTGGAGAAGTCTCTCGGCATCAAGGCGACGATGCTCCTCTCGGACCGGAAGCGGCGGACCCTCCCCGACCTCGACGCTCTCGACAACGCCGACCTGATCTTCCTCGCCCTGCGCTTCCGCAAGGCGACCGACGAGCAGATCGCCCGCCTCAAGCGGTGGTTCGACGACGGCAAGCCCGCCATCGCGCTGAGGACAACGTCCCACGCGTTCGAGGGCCGGCCCGACTGGTTCCCCCCGTTCTTCGGCGGACACTACAAGGCGCACGCGCCGAACAACCGGGGCACGTCCGCCATGGTCGTACCGTGGATGGCCTCACACCCCGTCGTGCAAGGCGTTGATCGGTTTCGCTCCTATGGCAAAGGTGGAACCTACAACACCCAGCCCCTCGCGGAGACAGCGAAAGTGCTCATGCTCGGCCGTACGGAGAAGCGGCCGACCGAACCGGTGACGTGGGTGAACCGCTACCGTCCCGAGTCACGCATCCTGTACACGTCGCTGGGATCGCGTCAGCACTTCAAGCGACCCGCGTTCAAGAAGCTGCTCGCCAACGGCGTCCGGTGGTGTCTCGACCGCGAGGTCAGCGAGGAGGTCTCAGAGAACACGGCGCCCGCCCCCCCCGCGCGGACGCCGCCGCCGAACGCCACCGTCCTGTTCGACGGCAAGAGCGCGGCGGGCTTCCGCCACTGGGATCCGTCGGTGCCACCGATGGCGATCGGGATCGACCAACGCGCCGACACGTCCGGCGCGGGCCCGGACTACCAGGACGCACGCTGGGCCGTCGAAGACGGGGCCCTGGTGGGGCGGCCGGGGTTCGGCGACGTCGTCTCCGCGCTGCGGATGGGACATCACCACCTGCATCTCGACTTCTGGATTCCGCCCACACCCGACTGGGTCCCAAACGGGTTCCGCGGGCGCGGCGGTGTCTACCTGGGTGGGCGGGTCGAGATCGAACTGGCTGAAGACCGCGACGGTCAACCGGGCGAGACCTCCAGCGGAGCGATCTTCGGCACCCGCAAGCCCGACCAGAAGGCCAGCCGACCCGCCGGCACATGGCAATCCCTCGACGTCGCCTACCGCCATGATTCGGGGGAACCGGCCCGCGCGACCGTGTGGCTAAACGGCGTCCGCATCCACGACGACGTCTCGCTTCCGGAGCGGACGGTCCAGGGCTTCCAGGACGCCGACGCCGAAGGCAACACGGGTCCCGGACGGGAACGCGGGCGGCGACAGTGGAGCCTCGCCGAGTCCCGCGACCGCTTCGACATCGGCGGCGGCGCCTTCACCTGGGTCGCCAGGTTCCGTACCCAGGACGGCGGCACCCTGCTGTCCAAGTCACCGCCCCGCGGTGAGTGGAAGCCAAACGCCAAGGCCTTGTTCATCCGTGGCGGCCGCCTCGTATACGACATCGGCTGGGTCGGCGCGATCACGTCGCGCACCAACGTGGCGGATGGCGGATGGCATCACGCAGCCCTCACCTACCGCGACGGGGCTGCGCTCCTCTACGTCGACGGCAAGCTGGAGGCGAGGCGCGACGGGTTCACCGCTCCCGACGAAGCGTCCCACGTTCTGAAAGCGGGCGCCGCGTCCACCGACTTCGCCGGTCGGTTCGATGGCGACATCGCCTACGCGGCGCACATCGGCGAGAGCCTCGACGACCCCGGCATCGCCGCGATCGCAGCCAGGGACACCTTGCCGGAAGGCGCCGCCGTCTATCGCGACGGAGGCGATGCGCTCCCGCGTCCCGCCGCGCTCCTGCGTGGCGTCCCGGGTCCCCTGCGCCTTCAAGCCGACACCGCTCCCATCCGCTTCGCCAACATCTGGGTGCGTCCGCTGGCCGATGTCGATCACCGCGCCATGATCGAGGGGTTCGGTGACGTCGCCTTCGCCCGCGGTGAGAACGTCTACAAGAACCGCTGCTACGAGTGCCACGGTGAGGGATTCAAGAAGGACAACCCGGCCGCGCGCAATTTCATGCAGGACCCCCTCAAGTACGGATCGGACCCCCACGCCATGTGGCGGACCATGACGTACGGCTCGGAGAACATGCCGCCCCAGACGCTGCTGTCACCGCAGGAGCGTTACGACGCCGTCCACTACGTGCGCGAGCGCTTCTTCAAGGGAAAAAACCCGAGCCAGTACTTCAAGGTCACCCAGGACTACCTGGACCGCCTCCCCGTGGGGATCCCGCCGCGGGAGTCCGCAGATCCCGTCGGCGCCGCGGTGGCTCCTAAGCGCGACTACGGCCCGGCGCTGGCGTCCCAGCTGAAGAGCGGCGTGTCGAGCGTGTTCACCGTACGGGCGGGCGATCACGTCAGCCTTTCGTACGACCTCCACCGCATGTCCATCTCCGGCGCGTGGTTCGACGGGTTTCTGGACCTGAGCAACACCCAGCACCACCGCCTGCGCGGCGAGGGGCAACCGACGCCGGTCGGACGTCCCCTGCGCGGGCTGGAGACATGGGAGTGGGCGCACGGCGCCGACGACCGCTTCGGTGACCCGGCGGGTCACCCGCCGCGGGCTCCTCTACCTGAGACCCTGGTACGCCATCGCGGCCACTACTACCACGGACGCAAGACGGTCATCAGCTACGACATCGACGGCCGCGGGGTCCTCGAGCTACCGGAATCGATGCGCGTGGGCGACCACGTCATCGTGTCCCAGACCCTGCACATCGCCCCCGGCAGCAACGACCTCGTCCTGTGCGTGGCCAGGCGTGAGAAGGACCCCAAGGGCATGCAAGCGGTCCTGCCCTTCGACCTGAAGCACCAGCAGGGTGTCTGGGAGCAGGACGGCGACGTGGCGGGGCACCTCGTCCTCGCCGCCGGCGCCGGCGGCTCGCTCGGTGTCGGGCCGTTCGTCGCCGCCGGTGTGGCGGGCGACGTGGCCGACCTGGAATGGGAGATCGACGAGGACCGCCTGCTGCTGCGGATGCCGGCGTCTCGGCTGTCGCGCGTGGTGCGCGTGCTGCGGCGCGCGGGCAAGGGCACCCCCGACCTCGCCGCGTTCGCGAAGACCGTCGCCCTGGCCCAACGCGAGCAGGTCGTCGATCCCATCACCTACACGAAGGGCGGGCCGAAGCGCTGGGGCGATCCCATCGTCACCAGGGGCGAGGTCGGGTCCGAATCGGCCAACGGCTACGCCCTCGACCGCATCGGTTTGCCGGAGCCCAACCCGTTCAACGCGTGGATGAAGATGTCGGCCCTCGACTTCTTCCCCGACGGGACCGCGGCGGTCTCCACCTACGGCGGTGACCTGTGGCTCGTGTCCGGCCTCGACGCCGACTTGCAGAACGTCACGTGGCAGCGGTTCGCGACCGGCATGTTCGAGCCCCTCGGCGTCAAGGTCATCGACGGCAAGGTCCTGGTGATGGCGCGGGACCGCATCCTGCGTCTGCACGACCTGAACGACGACGGCGAGGCCGACTGGTACGAAACCTTCCTCGCCGACGACGACGTCTCCCGCGGTTTCCACGCGTTCAATTTCGACCTGAATACGGACAGCGCGGGCAACCTCTACTACGTCAAGCCGGGCCAGTACACGGACTACAAGCTCGGCGGCGCCGTGATCAAGGTCGCCCCCGACGGTTCGCGCTCCGAGCGCGTCTGCACGGGCTTCCGCGTCCCCAACGGCATGAGCATCGGCCCCGACGACGCCATCTACGTGACCGACAACCAGGGCAACTGGATGCCCGCCGGGAAGATCTCCAAGATCCGGCCAGGAGGCTTCTACGGCTACGGCGGTCACCTCCCCAAGCGACCCAAGACCTTCGACCACCCCATGATCTGGTTCCCCCAGGAGTTCGACAACTCCTGCGGCAGCCAGGTGTTCGCCATGGACCCCAGGTTCGGCCCCCTGGCTGGCAAGATGATCCACACCAGCTACGGACGCGGCTGGATCTACTGGGTCTGCGAGCACGAGGTGGACGGCGTCGCCCAGGCGGCGGCCAGTCGGTTCCCGTTCCAGTGCGCGTCGGGCGTCATGCGTATCCGCCAGGGACCGCACGACGGCGCGGTCTATGCGACGGGACTCAAGGGCTGGGACACCTTCGTCAAGAAGGACGGCTGCTTCGACCGCATCCGTCCGACCGGCGAGCCGTCGTGCCACATGGTGGACTGGAAGGTGGAGCGAGACGCTATCGTGATCGAGTACTCCCAGCCCCTCGACGACAAGACCGCCAGCGACCCGTCACGCTGGAAGCTCAGCCAGTGGAACTACCGGTGGACGCCGGGATACGGATCTCCCAAGCTCTCGCCCAAGACCGGGAAGAACGGCACCGACCCGCTCCCCGTCACCACGGCAACCCTGTCCAACGGCGGTCGCACGGTGCGCCTCGCAATCGAAGGCCTGAAGCCCGTGCACCAGGTGTGGATACAGCCCGACGTGAAACGCCGTGATGGCGCCGCCCATCGGGACCAGATCTACCTCACCATCAACAAGGTGCCCAGGTAGCTCCGCGTCAGATCGCGGCGCCGGTGTCGGTCCACTGACCGGTGCGGGCCGAGTCCAGGACCGCGTCGCAGACCTTCTGGGTCTCCAGCGCGTCGCGGAAGGTCGGCCTTGCGGGCTCACCCTTGGTGATGCCTTCGATGAAGTCAGCGACCTGATGCACGAAGCTGTGCTCGTAGCCGATCTGCAGACCGGGCACCCACCACTTGTCCATGTAGGGCATGTCCCCGTCGGTGACGTGGACCGACCTCCAGCCACGGACGATCGAGTCATCACCATGATCGAAGTACTGCAGGCGATGCAGGTCGTGCAGGTCCCAGGAGATCGAGGCGTTCTCGCCGTTGATCTCGAAGGTGTACAGCGCCTTGTGGCCACGGGCGTAGCGCGTCGACTCGAAGGTCGCCAACGAACCATTGCCGAAGCGCGCCAGGAACGCGCAGGCGTCATCGATACCGACCTTCTCGACCTTGCCCGTGAGATTGTGCATGCGCTCTTTGATGAAGGTCTCGGTCATGGCGCTGACCTGTGAGATCCCACCGTTCAACCACAGCGCCGTGTCGATGCAGTGGGCCAGGAGGTCTCCCGTCACGCCACTGCCGGCGGCATCCACATCGAGGCGCCAGAGCCCCTCTCCACCTTGCGCCAAGTCGGTGGAGATCGTCCAGTCCTGCAGGAAGACGGCGCGGTAGTGGAAGATCTTGCCCAGGCGCCCCTCATCGATGAGGTTCTTGGCCAGGGTCACGGCCGGCACGCGGCGGTAGTTGTACCAGACCATGTTGGCGACCCCGGCGGACTCGACGGCGCGGCACATCTCCTCCCCCTCGTCCGCGTTCATGGACAGGGGCTTCTCGCAGAGGATCATCTTGCCGGCGGCCGCAGCGGCGACAGCAATCTCCTTGTGGAGGTTGTTGGGGGTGCAGATGTCGATGGCGTCAATGTCGTCGCGCTCGATCAACGTGCGCCAGTCCGTCTCGACGGATTCGTAGCCCCAATTATCGGCGAACGCCTTCGCCCGACCCTCGTCGCGCGCACAAACAGCCTTGAGGACCGGCTGGTATTCGAGCTCGAAGAAGTTGCCGACCGTGCAGTAGGCGTTGGAGTGGGCGCGGCCCATGAAGCCGTACCCGATCATTCCGATATTCAGAGGCTTGGCCATCAATCCGTTCCTTGCTGAGAGGAGTCACCTTCGACCGAGATCGACGCAGGCTCAAGACCAGCCGTGCGCGTCGCGAACCCCGATCATCCCGCCCAGGATCTTGTTCCACGTGTCCTGCTCGGTCATGACCGCGTTCTCGAACATGCAGCCATCCCAGCAGATGTGCTGGATCCCACGGGAGGGCGCGTCCTGGAGCCACGAGCCCGCATGCCTGACGACATCGAGCCTGCCATTGGGATCATCAATACGGCAGTGCTTGCCGGTGGCGTCGTGGGACCCGCTGCCGTGAACGGTGCCGTCGCTCTGGCTGATGTGGACATCCATGGTCCACGGCCGCAGGGCATCGCTGACCGTCG
Source organism: Planctomycetota bacterium (assembly GCA_013213915.1). Classification (GTDB taxonomy): domain Bacteria; phylum Planctomycetota. Next base: position 369 of record JABSRK010000158.1, on the reverse strand, counting down.
CCCAGGCTTCGTCCAACTGTTCACCGCTGAACTCACCCTCCAGCAGGCGGTCGGCGCCCCCCGCGTTGCGGCCGAGGAGGAAGGTCAGGACGTGGGACATGTCCGCCTGGAACCCGAGCGTATCCTTGCGATCCACCCGCTCGAAGACATCCAGCATCTTCCGCCACGTGTGCATGCCGCCCCAGCAGACTTCCCCCTCGGCGGCGAGGCGCTCGCCGTGGTCGGCCGCGATGTCGCAAGCCTGCTGGAAGGTCTCCACGATCCTGGTCGTGTTGCCATCCGGGTCCGCCTCCCAATCCTTGACCTTGGACGCGGAGTCAATACGCACGATGCCGTAGGGGCGAGCGCCCATCTCCTTCAACTTCCGGG
>JABSRK010000157.1 GCA_013213915.1 Planctomycetota bacterium | reverse complement strand
AGCTTCAAGAGCACCATGTCGTCATCGTCGAGGCGGCGCCCCTCAATAAACGTGTGCAGGACAGCGAACAGGCACGTCACGTTCAGACCGGTCACGTGCTCCAGCAGGTTGAACGCGTGGGTGCCGATGTCGCCGAGGGCGCCTACCGGACCGGACCGCGCCGGGTCCGTGCGCCAGGCCGCCTGCTTGTGACCTCCGCTCTCGAGGTCAGTCGAGAGCCAGCCCTGCAGGTACTCGGCGTACACTTTGCGAACGGTCCCGATGCGGCCGCCACGCACGATATCCCGCGCCTCGCGGATCATGGGGTAGCCGGTGTAGTTGTGAGTGAGGGCGAACACGCGACCCGTGCGCTCCACGGCGGCGGCGATGGATGCGGCCTCCTCCGGTGTGGTGCACAGGGGCTTGTCGCAAATCACGTCGAAGCCTTTCTCCATGAAGCCGATGGCGGGCCCTGCATGCACGTGGTTGGGGGTGACGATGCTCACGGCCTCGATGCGCTGGTCCTCGGGCAGCTCTGCCTCGCCCTCCGCCATCTCCTCCCACGTGGCGTAGGCCCGCTCGGGCGCCACGTTGAGTTCCGCCGCCGTCGCCCGGGTGTTCTCCGCGTCACGGCTGAAGCAACCGGCGACGAGCTCGAACCGATCGTCCATGCGCAGGGCGATCCTGTGCACGGCGCCGATGAAGGCCCCCTGGCCGCCGCCGACCATCCCGATGCGAATGCGTCCCATGTCACGCTCCCTTGGAGGACTTGCTCGGATAGAAGAGCATCAGCAAGACGAGACACGCGACGCTCCCCCACATGGGAATGCTGAACAGCTGGCTGTAGTCGATCTGATCGCCGAGCGCGGAGGTGGTGGTGGACCACTCCGAAACCCAGCCCGCAATCTTGCTGCCCACGATGATCCCGATGCCGACGATGACCAGGTTGAACAGGCTCTGTGCCGACGCCTTGATGTCCTCTCCCGTCTCCTCGTCGACGATCATGAAGGCGACGAAGATGAAGCAGCCGAAGCACAGCCCGTGCATGGCCACGCCGAGGACGAGGGTGACGATCTCCGGTAGCGGGACCACGTCCACGTACGAGAACAGCGCCATGCGCACCGCGTAGGCGATCAGGCCGATCGTCAGGAACGTCTTGCGCCGGACCCTGCTTGCGAAGATGGGTATCAGGGCGAGGACCGCGACCTCGGTCATCTGGCCGATGGTCATGAGTCCCCCGCCTCCGACACCGAAGATGGAGTTCAGGGCTTCGGCCGCGCCGAGCTGGTAGTTCCCGAGGAAGCCGGCCGTGTGCACGAAGTAGAACTGGTGGATGCAGCTGACGGGGACAGCGAGGAGGAACAGGGTGATCAGGGGCTGCCGCTGCACCTCTCCAACAGCCTTGAACGCTGCGCTCTCCCGCGCCGCCTTGGCGGGTGGCGTGTGCGGCAAGCTGAAGCAGAACAGCCCCATGAGGAGTCCGATAACCGCGCTCAGGCGGAAGGCGTCCGCCATGCCCTCGGCATGCGCAGCCGCGATGGGTTTGCTGAGCGCTGCCTTGCTGAAGACCTTCGCCGCCACCAGACGCGTGCGAATGGCATCGGGATCCGTCGCCTGGCCGGATTCCAACTCGTCGAGAGCGGCCTTCAATGCGTCCGCCTTACCCTTGGCGGCCAACACCTGGTAGAGCGGCTGCTCGTCCTTGATGTCCGCGGCGGCGATCGTGTGCTCCTCGGTCTTGTCCCCCTTTTGCACCTCAAGAACGATCGAGGAAGGGTCCCTGGACTTCACCGTTCCCACGGGGGCACGTCCGTCCGCGAGCGTCACCTGGGTCATGCCCAGCAGCTCCGCGCGCTTGGCGTCATCCAGCACCCGTGTGTTGATCACGCGCCCGGCCGCCTCGTCGTCATCGATGGTGTGTGCGTGCAGCAGCCACTGGCCGATCCCGATGCCCACGACGATCCAACCGATAGTCCCCCACACCCGCACCTTGCCGAAATCGCGATCGCGATCCTGGATGTGGTGGAACGCGAGGGAGTTGGTCAACGACAGGGTCGGTGAGTAGATCAGGGAGTACAGAAGCGAGAAGGCCAGGAACCCGCCATAGGCCTCGATCGATGCGAGCTGCCACACGAGCACGGCGCCGATGATGTGGCTGATCCCGAGGAACACTTGCGTCGAGAACCACCGGTCGGCGATCTGCCCGGCGATGAACGGCGCCACAATGGCACCGACCGCCCCGACCGCGAACATGTCCCCTATCTCAGCGCCGCTGAAGCCGCGATAGCCGTTCAGGAACGGCCAGAGGAGCGGCATCCATGCCCCCCAAATCGCGTACTGGAGGAACATCATCGTGGAGAGACGGAAGTTGAGACCGGTGCTCATGCGGGGCTCCCTCGACAGTAGGTAAAGCGGCGGCAGTCTACTAAAAACGCCCGCGATGAGGCGGAGCGGAACGGTCGGCCGAGAGCGTCGCGAACCTTCGGGCGCCGCCGACTATCATGGCGCCTCCATGGCCGCGCAAGCCTGCATCAAAGAACTCAAGCGCCTGCTCGGTGACGAGCGCTGTCTGGCCGAGCCCGGACGGCTGCTCAGCTACGAGTGCGACGCCCTGACCCACTTCAAGAGCATGCCGTCTGCGGTGGTCTTGCCGGAGTCCACCGACGAGGTGCAGCAGGTCGTGCGCATCTGCGCGCGGCACGAGGTGCCGTTCACGCCGCGCGGCGCCGGGACGGGATTGAGCGGCGGCGCGGTACCGGCGGAGGGCGGCGTGCTCATCGAGTGCTCGCGCATGCGACGGGTGCTCGAGGTCGATGTGGAGAACCGGATCGCGCGCGTCGAGCCGGGCGTCATCAACGCGCACCTGTCCCAACAGGTCGCCGAGCACGGGCTCGCGTACGCTCCGGACCCGTCGAGCCAGACCGTGTGCACCCTCGGCGGCAACGTGGCGGAGAACTCGGGTGGCCCTCACTGCCTGAAGCATGGCGCGACGACCAACCACATCCTGGCGCTGCGGATGGTCATGCCCGACGGCGAGGTGGTCGAACTGGGAACGCCGGTCGCTGGCGCAGCGGGGCTCGACCTGCGCGGCGTCGTCCTCGGCAGCGAAGGCACCCTGGGCATCGTCACCGAGATCACCTGCAGGCTCGTGCCCGTGCCCGAGTGCATCGAGACGCTCCTCGCGCCGTTCGACTCCATGGGAGCGGCGTGCACCGCCGTGTCGCGGATCGTCGCTGCGGGAATTATCCCCGCGGCCCTCGAGGCCCTCGACGAACGCACCATCGCAGCGGTAGAGGCCAGCGTCTACCGGGCCGGTTATCCCGACGACGCCGCCGCCGTCATCCTGGTCGAGCTGGACGGCCACCCGGCGCGGGTCGAAGCCGAGCGCGAACAGATCCACGCGATCTTCAGGGATATGGGAGCGCTCTCCATCGAAACCGCGCGCGACCCGGAACACGCCGAGCAGCTGTGGAAGGGCCGCAAGGGTGCGTTCGGCGCCATGGGACGCCTGGCGCCGGATCTCTACGTGCAGGACGCCGTCGTCCCCCGCTCCAAGCTCCCCGAGGTGCTCCCAGAGATCGGGCGCATCTGCGACGGGCTGGGGCTCAAGCTCGCCAACGTGTTCCACGCCGGCGAAGGTAACCTGCACCCGAACATCAGCTACGACGGACGCGACGCCGCGGAGGTGGAGAAGGTCGTCCAAGCCGGGCAGCAGATCATCGAGTTGTGCCTGTCGGTGGGCGGAGTGCTCTCAGGAGAGCACGGCATCGGCCTCGAGAAGCAGGGCTTCATGAAGCTCATGTTCTCGGACGACGACCTCGAATCCATGGCCCGCGTCCGCGCGGCCTTCAACCCCACAGGCATCCTGAACCCGGGCAAGATCCTGCCGACACCGCGGGCGTGCGTCGAAGTGAAACCCGTACATCGCCTACCAGGAGTCGACGCTTCGTGACCGAGGTCTTCTCGAACACCGATGAGCTCCTGCGCGCGGCCCTGGGAGCCGACGCGGTCTACGTCGTGACGGAGGGCGACGCGCCCGGAGCGCTGCCCACACCCACCATCGTCGTCGCGCCCGCGTCGGCGGAACAGGTCGCTGAGGCGGTGCGCGTCGCCACGGACGCGGGCGTCGGTATCGTCCCCGTCGGTGGCGACACGGCGCCCCGCCGGTCCCGGAATGAGGACTTCCCCTGCGTCGCGTTGTCCCTCGAGCGCATGAGCGGTGTCGTCGAACACGCCGTCGAGGATCTGGTCTTCACCGCGCAGGCCGGGCTCGTCCTGACAGAAGCGCAGGCCGCCATCGCCGCGCACGGGCACCGGGTGCCACTCGCTCCGCCACTCGCCGCACGGGCCACCCTCGGGGGCATCGTCGCGTGCTCGGCCGAGGGGCCGACGCGAAACGCGTACGGCTCCGTGCGGGACCAGGTCCTCGGTATCCAGGTCGTGCATGGCGATGGCCGCATTTCCCGCGCCGGGGGTCGGGTGGTCAAGAACGTCACCGGTTACGACCTCTGCCGTCTGTACACGGGGTCCCGTGGAGTCCTGGGAGTCATCACCGAGCTCACCTTGAGGCTACGACCCATCGAACCGGCGGCGTGCCGGCTCGCGTGGCGCTTTCCTCGCATCGAGGATGCGTGGAACGCCGGGATGACCCTGCGCAGGGATATTCCGGCGCTGTACGGGCTGCACGCTGCGCGAGGTACGGCCACCGACGGGATCAGCGGCGAGGGCGCCGCCCTCGTCGCCACGCTGCGCGGCCCCGAAGCGTTCGTGGAAGCCCTGGGTGCATCGTGCTGGGAACACGACCTCGGGGCCGCATCCCAGGAGGTGCTGCAGCCGGACGCCGTGCCCGCGATCATCGGACCCGTCTCTGCCCTGGACGCGTGGCTGCGCGTGTGCGTCCTTCCGGCCGACGGGGGACGCCTGCTGACGACGCTCGCGCAACGGATCGGCGACGACGCGGATCTGGTGCTGGACGTGCTGGGTGGGGTCTGCGACGTCACCCACGAAGACCCCGGTTTCCTGGACCCGGTGGACGAGACAGCCCTCGGCGCCGACCTGGAACCTCTCTGTGCACAGGTCGACCGCCCCGGAGATCCCGGGTTTCACCTTCGGCGTCTTCACCTCTTCCCATCGACACGTCCCGGGGGCGTGAATGTGATGCAGGCTCTGATGCGCTCACTCGATCCCGCGGGCGTCCTCAACCCAGGACGCTACGAGGTGGCGCCATGACCGGAACCGCGCGGTCACCCGAAGACATCGCCGCCTACCTGGCGAGCCTGGACTGCGTGCACTGCGGCCTGTGCGTCGAGCACTGCCCGACGTACCGGCAACTGGGACGGGAGAGCGCCAACCCCCGCGGACGCGTCTACCTGATGCGCGCCGTCATGGAAGAGCGCATCGAGCCGACGCCGGACGTCATCGAGGACCTGGACCTCTGCCTGGTCTGCAGGGCGTGCGAGTCGGTCTGCCCGTCGGGCGTCGCGTTCGGCGAGGTCATGGCCCAGACACGCAGCAAGCTCAAGAAGCGCGGCCCTATTCGCCGCTGGATGATGGGAGCCCTGCTCGACCGGAAGCGATTGAACAGGGCGGCAGCCCTCATGCGCTTCTGGCAACGGTCCGGGTTGCGGGTGCTGCGTCACCTGCTCTGGGGACGCCTCAAACGCATGGAGGCGTACATGCCCACCGTGCCGCACGCGGATGCACGGCGCCCCCTTCCCCGGCACGCACCGCCGATCGGCGAGACGCGTGGTCGGGTCGCGTTGCTCGAGGGCTGCGTCATGTCCGTCCTGTTCCAGGACGTGAACCGTGACACCATGCACCTGTTGCAGGCCGCCGGGTACGAGGTCGTCGTCCCCGAGGGGCAAGCATGCTGCGGCGCGCTGCACGAACACGATGGGGACCTGGAGACAGCGCACCGCCAACTGGCCAGGAACAAGGACGCGTTTGCTGTCGATGACGTGGACGCGATCGTCATGAACAGCTCAGGGTGCGGCGCGGCGTTTTCCAGCGCCGACATGCCGGCGCCCGTCATCGACCTCTCGCGGTTCCTGGTCGATCACGGTGAGCATCTGTCGTTCGGCGCCTTCACCGAACCCGTTGCTTACGACGCTCCCTGCCACCTGCACCACGCCCAGAACGAGACCACCGCCCCGCAGCAACTGCTCACGCGGGTCCCCGGACTGCAGCTGGTCCCCATGGACCTGTGGGACCACTGCTGCGGCGCCGCCGGCATCTACAACCTCGACCATCCGGAGCTCTCGGGCCGCATCCTCGACGAGAAGCTCGACGCCCTCGAGCGTTCGGGTGCGTCCGTCCTCCTGACGGGCAACCCGGGGTGTCTCATGCAATGGCGAGCGGGCGTTGCCAAGCGCGGACTCCGCGTCGAGGTGCTCCACCTTGCGACATTCCTGGCCGGCCAGGTCACCGCATGATCCGGCTCGCAACGCCCCGGCTCGTCGTGATCGGAGCGTCTCCGGCGTCAGCCTGAGAGAGCGCCGTACAGCTTGCAGTGGAATGCGTGCATTCCGTGCTCAAGGCGTGGTGCATAACGACCCCCGTCGTAGGCAGACGAGTGCAGTCCGCGCTGCACCGACTCGCAGACGAGACGATCCTCCTCCTGCACCCGAGCGCTGCTCTCGAAGCTCTCGTCCATGGCCCCTGTATCGACGCCTTCGGCGAACCACCAATCGAACACGACGGCGCAGCGGTCGGCGGCGATGGGCAACACCACGTTCGTGTCGAGAACGGAGCCGTAGCGGTTGATCATGAGGTTCGGCCAGACCCACGCGTAGAGCACGCTGTCACCGCATGTCTGTACGACGGTGTCGCCATGACACTCGGTCGCGTATCCCTCGAGGTCGAGCTGTGCCGCCAGGTCCTTGTGCAGCGTCGCCACGTGGTAGCCACCGTCAAGGTAGTTGTCGACGAACACCTTCCAGTTGCACGCAACGATGAAGGTGCGCCGGGTCTTCCACCGCAAACCGGAGGCACCCATCTCATCCAGCTTCGACACCAACGCGTCGAGGCCGTTCGGCAACGGTGCATCGCCGGCGACGCGCATCAGCACGAACTGGCCACACGTGGTGACGGAGACCGGTCGCAGACCCATGGTCGACGCATCGAAGTCCTTGATACCTCCGCTTCGGGGTGCGCGCTTCAACGATCCGTCGAGTCCATACGTCCATCCATGGTAGGGGCAGACGAGCTCCTCCAAGGGTGCGCACGCGAGGGCCTGCGCCTCGGTCACGACGCCGGAGGCATGATGTCGGCACACATTCGAGAAGCCACGCAGCATGCCATCATCGCCGCGCACGATGACCCATGGCTCGCCCGCCACGGTGCCCGTGACGCAAACGCCCGGGGCCGTAACCTGGTCAACGCGGGCCACCGGCACCCACGCTTCACGGAATGCGCGACGCTCCATCTCCGCGAACGTCTCGTCGACGTACCACGACGCAGGTGGCGTCGTGGCACTCTCAACCGGAATGGCGGGATCGAAGCGCTGGAGTTCGTCCACCGGATCGGACGTGGTCATGACCGTCTCCCAGCGCCGTCAAGAGGTAATGGTCAGCGGAGCGGCGTTGCCGGTCGCAATGAGCGTTCCAGCGCCCACGATGCCGCTCGCATGATGGCCGGAGAACCCGACCATCGAGGGCGGCAGGTTCGGTGGGATCGCCAGCGTCGCCGTGGCGGCGCCCGTCACATCGAGGAGTCCCTGGAACCCCATGAGGACCGGGCTCGGCGACATGAGCGTCCAGTCCATGTACCAGTCGGGGATGAGCGGCAGCGCAAACCCGCCGAAAATCGACGACCCGATGGACGGGTACGACGGCACCATGGGACCGCTGAGCGAACCGGCAACCACATAGGGCGAACCGGCAAGCGTCGCGGGGAACTGCATGGTGATCACGTGCGCGCCGCCGGTCGTCGCCGACACGGTCGCCGGTGAAGCGGACACGGGCGCGACGATGATCTCGTTGCCGAAAGCGCTCACGCCCGTGTAGCTGTTCCCCAGGTTCACCTGGGTCACGCGCACGAAAACCTGGCTCGACACGGTGTTCGGAACGGTCCAGTAGAGCGTGTGCACCGCCCCGGCCACTGGGTTACCGACGGGGAGACCCAGGGCAATGGGAATCCACGGGCCGGTCCCGCTCGTCGTCGAGTAGTGGACATCCCACCCGGTCGTGCTGTGCTGGAGCAGGACGTGCCACTTGATGACGTAGATCGTGCCCGGCGTGAGAATGACACCGCCGGTCGGCGCGTCGAGCGTGACGTGTGCGGGGAGCGACGCGGCTATTAACGTCACTACCAAGAGCAACCGCATGACCATCGGGAAACTCCTCAGGGGAAGCTCCGAGTGTACTACTTCTGGATCAGGCCCACGTCCTTCATGCTCAAGTTCATGACGTTGTAGCGGTACCCGGTCACGCCCTTCGCCACCAGCCGGTCATAGCGCGAGTAGTACAGCATGAGCCACGGACAATCCTGGCGCACGATGGCGACCATCCTCTTGACCAGTTC
>JABSRK010000156.1 GCA_013213915.1 Planctomycetota bacterium | reverse complement strand
CGGAGGTCCCCTCGGAGGTCCGGGCGATCGAGGCCCGTATCGACGAGAAGGCGGCCATCATGGCGGAGGTGATCGAGCTTTCCCTCTCCAAGAACTACGAATGGGACGTGTCGCTGCCGGCTGATCGCGTGGTCGCAGAGGCGCCGTCCCAGGGCGGTGGACAGGTCTCAGTCGCCGAGGGGCACCCCCGCGCCATGTTCCGCAACCTGGACATTCGCGCCTGGAAGCGCATCGTATTCAGGCGCTCGGGGCTCAACGTGGTCCCGTTCATCAAGATCACAGCGAAGGGACGGGCAGCGTACGCTGTCATGAACGGAGCGAGCGAGACTCCAGTCGTCCGTCGAGCTCCTGTCATCCGGAGCCACAATGCAAAGATCGAGTGCATGGACCCGCCCGGCAGCGTCGCGTCGCGGGCCATGTCCGATCCTGCTGCTGCTTCTCGCGGCGGCGTGCACGACCGGTAACCCGACGGGGCATCGCGTCGCCGAGGCGGCGACGCCCGCACTTGAGCGAGCGCGGCTGCTCCTCTATCGCGGCGAACAGATCGATGCTCACCGCACCTTCCGCGAGATCACGCGGAGCCATCCCGAAGTGACCGCCGCGTGGGAAGGCGCGATCGATAGCCTGCCGCCCGACGAAGAGACGAGGATCGGCCTCGGGCGAGAACTCGGAGAGTTGGTCGTCGCGCTCGGAGCCTCGTCTGCCGCCACCCTGCCCCTCCGCTGTCTTGCGCTCCGACTGGAGCCCGACCTCGTCGTTCGCGAACACGAGTTGTACCGACTCTTGAAGCAAGGCGGCCCCTTCGCGGGGTGGCCGCGCGCCGCCCTCGCCGATGTGTTCGCCGGGCGCGGCAATCCCCATGCAGCCCTCGACGCATACAAACGGGCCACCAAGGAGACGCCCTCGCTCGCGCGTGCTTGGCGCGGGCTCGCGCACACTCTGCTCGAGACCGGGCGACCCCAGCGCGCCGCCAAGGCCTTCGAACGCTATCTGCGGACGCGGCCAGGCGACCCTGACGCCCTGTACAACCTCGCGTACATCTTGGTGCGATGGGAACAGCGGCCCCGCGATGCGCGGCCTTACCTCGAACGAGCATTGAACGTCCGCACGGAGGACCCCGGAATCCTCTTGAACCTCGGCAGCGTCTGCCTGCTGCTCTCCGAGCCCGACGTCAGCATGGCGAGCCAGTGTTTCAAGAACGCCGCCGCATACGCGCCGGAAGACCCGGATGTCCACTACAACCTCGGCATTCTGTACGCCGATCACTTAGAGGACCCACGCCGTGCGGCCCATCACTTCCGACAATACCTGCAGCACGGCGGCCCGGAACGCACCCGCGTCGAGAAGTGGATCACCGAACTCGGGGGCGAGCCCCAGCCATGAAGGTGGTGGTGCAGCGGGTGGCCCGCGCGGAGGTCCGCGTCGCGGGCAAGGAGCCGGCGCGCATCGGCAGGGGATTTCTCCTCCTGGTCGGGCTCGCGCACGGAGACACGGACGAGCAGCTCCACTGGATGGCCAGGAAGATCGCCGGACTGCGCCTGTTCCCTGACGACGAGGGGCGCATGAACAAGGACCTCGGTGACGTCGGGGGCGACTGCCTCGCGGTGTCCCAATTCACCCTTCTGGGTGACGTGCGAAAGGGGCGCCGCCCGTCGTTCGTGGGCGCCATGGCCCCGGAAGAAGCGTCGCTGGCCTTCGGTCGATTCGTCGCCATGCTCGAAGAGGCCACCGGGCGTCCGACCCCCACCGGCGTGTTCGGCGCGCACATGGACGTGGACCTGGTAAACGAGGGCCCCGTGACGCTCATACTGGAGACTGCTAACGTCCCCGCATGACGCGCTTCCTATCCGGAGTTCAGCCGTCGGGACGACCCCATCTCGGGAATTACCTGGGAGCCATCCAGCAGCACGTCGCGCTGCAGAACGAGGGGACGGCGTATTACTTCATCGCCGACTACCACGCCCTCACCACGGTCCAGAATGCGGAGACCCTCCGTGAACACGTGCGGGACCTCGCCTGCACTTACCTGGCCCTCGGGCTCGACCCGAAACGATCGGTCTTCTGGCGACAGAGCGACGTCCCCGAGGTGACCGAGCTCACGTGGCTCCTCGCGACGGTGACCGGCGTGGGCCTGCTCGAGCGAGGGCACAGCTACAAGGACAAGGTCGCGAAGGGGGTCACGCCAAACGCGGGGCTGTTCCTCTACCCGGTGCTCATGGCCGCGGACATCCTCGCCTACGACGCCGACTACGTACCGGTCGGCAAGGACCAGGTGCAGCACGTCGAATTCGCCCAGGACATGGCGGGCGCGTTCAACGCGCTGTACGGCGACGTCTTCAAACGGCCCGAGTGGAAGCTGTCAGAGAGCCCGCGCGTCGTCGGGCTCGACGGCGAGAAGATGAGCAAGAGCTACGGCAACGACCTCTGGGTCTTCGAGGAGGGCAAGGATCTCAAGAAGCGCGTGGGGAAGATCCCGACCGATTCGCGCGCCCCCGAGGACCCGAAGGACCCGGAGGGGATGCTGATCTTCGATTGGCTCGAGATGCTCTGCCCGAAGGACGAGTACGACGACCTCTGCCGCCGCGCCCTCGCGGGCGGCGAGAACGGTCCCGGATACGGCGAACTCAAGAAGCGCATCATGGCAGGCATGGACGCGATCTTCGGTGACGCCCGGGCGGAATATCATCGCCTCCGCGCCGACGCTGCGCACGTGGACAGCATCCTCGCCGAGGGAGCGTCCCGCGCTCGCGAACACGCGAAAGCCGTCCGCGACCGCGCCTACGTCGCCTGCGGACTCCGGTGACCTATCCGTCGTCGAGGAGGCGGCGGACCCACTTGCCGATCATGTCCATCTCCAGATGGACCAGATCGCTGACGCTGAGCATCCCGAGCGTCGTCACCTCGAGGGTGTGAGGGATCAGGCTCACCGTCACGCTCGCACCGTGGATGCCCGACAAGGTCAACGACACACCATCGATCGCAATGGAACCCTTGGGAATAACCAGGCGTGAGAGGGCATCCGAAAGCTCAACGGTCAGATCCGTCTGCCCCTCGTGCAGCACGTCGATGGCCGCGACCGTGCCGAGACCGTCGACGTGACCCGAGACGAAATGCCCCCCGAGCTGATCGCCGACGCGCAGGCTGCGTTCGACGTTGAGGTGATCCCCCGGGGAAACGGACTCGAACGTCGTCAGCCCCAGGCTCTCGTCCATGAGATGAAACGTCGCGACCGGGCCCTCGAGGGCCTCCGCTGTGAGGCAGCAACCCGCGACGGCGACGGAATCGCCGATGGCCACCTGATCCGCCAGGTCCTCGAGATCGAGGCGGAGCGAGAGGCCCCCGGAATGCCGTTCTGCCTGGACCACGCGCCGCCGTCCTTCAACGATGCCGGTGAACACGGGCCGATCCTACGTCCGGCGTCCAGCCTGTCCAAGCAGCAAGTCCTTGAGCGGCCGCGACTTCCGTCAGCACGTCTGACGCAGCGGGTCGAGCGGCTGTGGTTGCTTGATGGGGCGGGTCGAGGTCGTACTATGTGGGCTCGCCAAACCGCGTTCGGGAAAGCACTTCCGGCGCGGGCGGGACTTTGAGAAGCCGCGGTATGCGGGTAGACATCCTGACCATCTTCCCTGCCATCATCGATGGCTTCCTTAGGGAAAGCATGGTGCGGGTGGCCCGGGAGAAGGACCTCCTCGAGGTTCAGCTCCATGACTTTCGCGCCTTCGCAGCGGAACCGCGCCGGTCCGTGGACGACAAGCCGTTCGGCGGTGGGCCGGGGATGGTACTGAAGCCAGAGCCGGTGTTCGCGTGCCTCGACGACGTCCTGTCGCGGGTCGCGCCGGACACGAAGCCACGGTTGCTTCTTCCCTCCCCCGTCGGCCGAAGGCTCGACCAGCGGCTGGCGCGCGAACTCGCAGCGGAGTCGCACCTGGTCATCCTCTGCGGTCGGTACGAAGGCTATGACGAACGCATCGTCGAGGGCTTCGGCTTCGAGGAGATCTCGATCGGTGATTACATCGTGACTGGTGGGGAGGTCCCCGCCATGGTGCTGGTGGACGCGGTGGCGCGGCTCCTTCCGGGAGTCCTCGGGCACGACCTTTCGGCCGTGGAGGACTCCTTCGAAGCTCCGCTGCTCGACCATCCGCACTACACGAGGCCCGCGGACTACCGCGGGATGAAGGTGCCCGAGGTACTGCTGTCAGGCGACCACGCGAAAGTGGAAGCATGGCGTCGCGCGCAGGCTCTCGAGCGAACGAGACAGCGTCGTCCGGACCTGCTGGGCGGCGACGACAAGTAGCTCACGAAGGACCGGACCATGGAACGCTATCTTGAGTTCGAGAACGACAACCTCCGCAAGGAAGCCCTCCCTGAATTCGAGGTGGGAGACACAGTAGAGGTCCGCGTGCAGATCAAGGAAGGCGACAAGGAGCGCGTCCAGATCTTCAACGGGACCGTCATCGGCCGTCGCGGCAGTGGTCTCGGGGAGAGCTTCACCGTGCGCCGTATCGTCCAGGGTGAAGGCGTCGAACGGACCTTCCCGGTCAATTCGCCGAAGGTCGTAGGCCTGACCGTCAAGTCACGGGCCATCGTGCGCCGCGCGAAGCTCTACTACCTCCGCGATCGTACCGGCAAGGGCACACGCCTCCGCGAACGTCTCGGAACGAAGGCCCCGAAGAAGGGCAACCCGTAGCATCCTCGATCTTTGCAGCCCTAGGAGGGGCGACCGGTGACCGATAAGATCATCTTCCGGTGGATCGTCATCTGCGTCGTAATGCTGGCCGCAGCGTGGGCGCTTACGCAAAACCGGTTCACCCTCGGCATCGACCTCGCAGGCGGCGTCACGCTGACCTACAAGGTCGATAGCGACTCAATCGATCAGGCCCTGCAAGACGGCGTCGGCCAGAGCCTTGATGATGCGCTCGAAGATACGGTCCGGGTCATCTCGGCTCGCATCAACACCCTCGGCGTGAAGGACCTGTCGGTCCGGCGTGAAGGTTCACGGCGCATCCTGATCCAAGCGCCCGCCATGCTCGACACCGAGCTGGAAGAGGTCAAGCGCCGCATGGTGCAACTCGGCAAGCTCGAGTTCCCCATCGGGATGGGCCGGATCAAGGGGGAAAAGGACCCGGCACTCAAGATCTTCCTGCAAGACGGATCGAGCTCCATTGTCGAGTTCAGGGAAACCGAGTTCGACAAGCAGCGCGACGATCGCATCGCCCAGGACTGGCCCAAGATCCGCGAGGCCGTCGAGGAGGGGCGCCAGCCCGATGAGAAGCTCTACCGGCCCGCCACGCCCTACAACCTCGCGATCGACAGCAATGGACAACTCGTCGACGGGAAGAAGCCCCTCGACCCAGACAATGACCGAGAACTGAGATCTATCCAGTGGAAGCCCTGGTCTGCCGGCGAAGCCGCCAATCGGCTCAACGCGGTCGGCGGGTCCGATTACATCGAGCGCGACGTCAGCTCAGCGATGGTGCAGGAAGCCCTGAACAACGCGCGCAGGGGGCTGGAGTACGACAAGGAACTGATAATCGGCGGCTGGCTGTACTTCGACCCGGAGTGGTACGGCCCGGGTCTACGTGGCTTCACCGGGCGAGACATCCAGGAAGTCCGCCGCGGCGAAGGCGATCTCGGCGCGAAGGCGGTCAACTACGCCGTCAACCGCGATCGGCAGGGCGACTTCGAGGACTACACGGAAGAGTTCCTCAACCACTCCAAATGCCTCGTCCTGAACGACGAGATCTGGAGCACCCCCAACATCCGTGAGGTGCTGTCCTCTTCGGTCCAGATCACCGGTGGCGGTCAAGGCTTCACTGATCAGGAACAGACCTGGCTCATCGACTGCCTGCAGTCGGGCAGCCTGACATTGCGCCCGAGCCTGCAGAGCGAGGACAACGTCGAGGCGACGCTCGGCGCCGAAGCTGTCGACAGCGGCGTGCTCGCAACGATCATCGGCGGCCTGCTGGTCGTCGTGTTCATGATCTTCTACTACCGCTTCAGCGGCGTGGTCGCGGTCATCGCGCTGGCGCTCAACCTGGGCCTCATGCTGGCCATGCTGGCGCTGTTCCAGGCAACAATCACCTTGCCAGGGATCGCGGGCATCATCCTCACCATCGGCATGTCGGTGGACGCCAACATCCTGATCTTCGAGCGCATCAGGGAAGAGCTCACCAAGGGCAAGACGCTCCTGGCCTCCGTGCAAGGGGGCTTCGACCGGGCGTTCGTGACGATCATCGACGCGAACCTCACGACGATCATCACCGCCGTGATCCTCTACAAATACGGCGTCGGACCCATCAAGGGCTTCGCCGTCACCCTGATGGCGGGCATCGCTTGCTCCCTGTTCACGGCGCTCTTCGTCGCCAAGACCATGTTTGCGACCGCCATCGGCAGAGAGTGGATCCGCGGCGGGCTGAGCATGACGCGATGGGTCCGGCCAGATCTGCGGTGGGACTTCATCGGCAAGGGAAAGCGAGCAGGCTTCGGCTCGGCGATCGGCGTCGTTGCAGCGCTCACTATCTTCTTCGGCTTGGAGGCCTTCTTCCAGAAGACCCCCTACGGCCTCGATTTCACGGGCGGCACCATCGTCCGCATGGCGATCGAGGGCGACATGTCCCAACCGGAGGTGCATGGCCTCATAAAGGAGATCAGGAAGGACGACGGCTCGGAGTTGTTCCCGCTCTCCTCGGTCACGAAGCTCGTCGAGCGACGCGAAATCGACGGGAAGACGTACGCGTCGTACGACATCCATCTCCAGACGGTACTGACACTGACTGCGAATGAGGCGAGAGCGCGGGTCGAGCCCGATCTCCGCGCGGCGTTCTCTGACGGGTTCGATGGCATCGACGTGCCGACCAAGGACGAGGGCAGCGGCCAGTGGTCGTTCACGTTCCACCTCAAGACCGCTACGAGCGCGCACGACGCCGGCAAGGTCGTGAATACGTACGCGGACGCGACAGACCGCCGACCTTTCGAGACGGTACGCCTGAGTTCGACCGCCGAGGACCCTGAGGACGACACGGCGACGACGTTCAGCTTCGCTCTCAACGAGAAGAACCTCCTTGGCAAGGACGAGCTCCTCGAGAAACTCACCGGTGTGTTCGGCCCCCAGCTTCCGAAGAAGCCCGGCGCTGACGGCGCTGACGGCGCGGTCGATTACGCGGTCGCGTTCCCCAAGCTCAACTTCGTCGGTCCGAGCGTCGTCGCCAACCTGAAGCAGCAGGCTATCGTCGCGGTGATCCTCTCCTTGATCGCGCTGATCCTCTACATCTGGTTCCGATTCAAGGAAATCAAGTACGGCTTCGCCGCCGCGATCGCGGTCTTCCATGACGTAATCATCGCCCTCGGCGTGGTCGTCCTGTTCAACTACTGGAATCTCGTCCACGTCCCCATCAACCTGCCGATCATCGCGGGTTTCCTGACGATCATCGGATACTCGCTCAACGACACCATCGTTCTCTTCGACCGTGTGCGCGAGAACCTGGGCAACGTGAAGGGCTCTTTCGGCGAAGTGGTGAACCTGTCGATCAACCAGACCCTCGCCCGCACCCTGCTCACCTCGCTGACCACGTTCGCTGTGGTGTTGGTGCTGCTGGTCTTGAATTACGGCGCCGAGAGCCCCATCGAGGGAATCGCGTTCACCCTCCTGGTTGGTGTCCTGGTCGGTACCTACTCGTCGATCTTCATCGCATCCCCAGTGGTCATCTGGCTGCACAACCGTGAAGAGCGCCGGGGGCAAACCGCCAAGAGTTAGCCCGCCCTCCGCGAATGTGGTCCTTGACCCTGATGTGATCCCCTTCGTAGGCTGGCAACCATGGGCCAGTTGATTGTCGGTGTCAGCCTCATCCTGCTCGCGCTCCTGGTAGCTGTCGGACTCTGGCTGGAGGTCGGCTCCGGGGTCCTGGATCCGGACCCGCCCATGGACGTCGGCAGCGACCTCGGCCTTCCGAACGATGGACAGGACGGCAACGTCGTCGTGACCCTGGGCAAGGGCAAGAGGATTTTCCAGGTGTCCCGCGCGCCGGGCGACCCGCAGGACTGGGAGGTCAGCGGCCGCCTCGCCCCAAACGGGAAGCCGGCCGTGGACGACAAGGGCTACCTGCCTCACGTCGTTCAGAAGGGCGAGACCCTCTCGGACCTCGCCAGGCATTACTTCGGTAAGGCCCGCCTCTGGAAACAGATCCTCGAGCACAACCGAGTGCAGCTCATGCGACCCGAAGACCTGCGCGCGGGAATGTCCATCCGCATTCCCATCTGGCTCAAGAAGAGCTGGTAGCGAGAAGCGCCCGGCGCCGCGGCAGCAGACGCATGACCACGCAGCGGAGCGCCAAGGCGGCGCGCGAGCTATGCAAGCGCGTTACTCGCGAACGAAGAGAGGCCGAAAAGCGGTGCTTTCCGGCCTCCTGGGAGAGCGGGTGATGAGACTTGAACTCACGACATCCACCTTGGCAAGGTGGCGCTCTACCACTGAGCTACACCCGCGAGTGCCCGGAGTATAGGAGCGAGATCGG
>JABSRK010000155.1 GCA_013213915.1 Planctomycetota bacterium | reverse complement strand
CTCCAGTGCGTTGCGGATGCGTTCGACCAAGGCGAGCAGATTGGCGGCCATTGCTTCTCCCGAGCCTATGGTAGCGATCCGGCCCGGCGGATCCGACGCCGGGTCAGAGCCGTGTGTGTTCTTCGAAGGCGCGCGGCGGCCCGAGGACCTCGCGCATCAGGATCGCCCTTCGCAGGCCCTCCCGCGTCCCGATCATGGCCAGCAACGCGCGTGAACGTCGCTTTTTTCGCCGTGGCGTCGGCACCAACGCTTCGATGGGTCGCCGCGAGACGCGCTCGGGTTCCGCGACAACAACAGGCTCCGGATCCTCATCGGTGAGGAGCGGCGCAGCCGCAGGCATCTCGACGGCCGTCTCCACTCCGAATCCAAAGGCGCGGGCTCGCAGGCGACGCAGCATCTCGTCCGCGGAAGGGCGTTGCTTTGCTGGCGCCGCTCTCTTCGCGTCGATGCTCTCGCGGGGCGGGTGGGCCCGGGGCTGCATCTCTCGTTGGGCCTTCATGCGCTTCGCTCGTGCTCGCTCGCCCGTGAGGATCGAGAAGAGCACAAGCGCCAGCAGCATGATTATTTCTTTGAAATCTCCCATGGCAAATGGAGGTTCGGGGCCCTACTCGGAGTCCTCCGGCGGCTTCGCCAGCGTGCTGCGCATATCAGTGTCGGCCTCGACGTTCTTGATCTTCAAGTAGTCCATGATGCCGAGGTTGCCTGAGCGGAATGCCTCGGCGACGGCGAGGGGGACCTCGGCCTCCGCAAGCACGAGCTTGGCCTGGTTCTCTTCGACGTCCGCTTTCATCTCGTGCTCGCGGGCGATGGCCATGGCCTTGCGCTCCTCGGCCTTGGCCTGGGCGACCAGGAGGTCCGCCTGCGCCTGGTGGGTCTGCAACTCGGAGCCGATGTTTGCCCCGACGTCGATGTCGGCAATGTCGATGGAGAGGATCTCGAACGCCGTCCCGGCGTCGAGTCCCTTCTCGAGGACCACCTGGGAGATGCGGTCGGGGTTTTCCAGCACCTCGTTGTAGGTCTTCGACGAGCCGATGGTGGTGAGGATGCCCTCGCCGACCCGCGCGACAATCGTGTCTTCGGTGGCCCCGCCGACGAGGCGGGGGATGTGTGTGCGGACCGTCACCCGCGCCTTCGATTTCAATTCGATGCCATCCTGCGCGACGGCGGAGATGACCGTCTTGCCGGAGTCCACGCTCGGGCAGTCGATGACCTTGGGGTCCACCGACGTCCGGATTGCATCAACGACGTCGCGTCCGGCGAGATCGATCGCCGCCGCCGTCTTGAAGGGCAGGTGGATCTCCGCGCGGTCCGCGGCGATCAGGGACGCGACGACGGCGGGGACGTTGCCGCCGGCGAGGTAGTGAGCCTCGAGTTCTTGCGTCGATATGGTGAGCCCTGCCTGAACCACCCTGATCTTGGACGTGACGATGAGGTTCGCGTTGACCTTGCGGAAGCTCATGCCGACGAGCTCGAACAACGAGATGTTGGCGCGGCTGAACAGCCCCCGAACGTACAGGTTCAGGTACTTCATCAAGAAGATGATGACGATGAGCGCGACGGCGCCGAGCACGATCAGAACGATCATGCCGCCGTCCAATCCGTCGTCCTGGAGCAAGTGGAGGTTCGAAACGTTCATAACGTTGCTTCCTTCTGGGGGGGGGGTGGAATCCACGGGGCCTCTACGCGTCGATCTCTCGGACGACTACCCGCGTGCCGTTGACGTCCATCACGCGAATCGTGCGGCCCTTCTCCACGAAGCGCCCCGATGCGACGACGTCCACGCGGTGACCGGCAATGCGGGCTGAGCCAGCCGGGCGAAGACTGGTCAGGGCCTCACCGTCGGCGCCTACCAGTTCTGCCAGATGGGCGGGGGCCGTGCCGTGCTGCACCCCCTCGCGCGTCGGTGCGTGGAGGAACAGGCGGCGGCCGATGGGGGTGTGGGGGAGCACCTTCAGCCCGAGCCCCACGGCGATGGGGAGCAGGAACACACCCAGGACAACGAAGGTCCAGCCGGTGTTCGTGCCCAGCTCGAACGCACGCACGAGGGCGAACGCGTAGGCGGTCGCGGCGCCCAGGGAGAGGAGCCCGAAGGACGGGAACGTGAGTTCCATCATCACCAGGACGAAGGCGAGGACGAGGAGGCCGATGGCGAGGGTCATGCGCCCGTCTCCGAAACAGGTACGACCACCACGCGCACTCCATCTACCGCGCTGACTTCAATGAGTGATCCCTGCCGGATCCAGTCACCTTCGCTGACGACGTCGATGGACCCCTGGGGGAACACCGCGTGCCCGGACGGCCGCAGGTCGGTCTCGGCGGTGCCGCGCGCTCCGACCACCACCTGCACCCGTCCCGCCGCGCTGACCCCCGTTGCTTGCGCTGCGTCGAGGACCGGCGGCTTCACGAATGCACGGCTGAGGAACGGGATCCGGTGCATGGTCTTCGCGAACGTCAACGCGCCCACCGTGCCGACGACCGCGATTCCGAGGAAGGCCGTCGTCCACGATTTCAAGGTGAGCCAGTCGTTGTCTGAATCGGGGATCAAGCGTTCCGACGTGGAGTCGCCTTCCAGCCCGACCGTCGCCGCGTAGATGGAGAAGATGATCAGGAGGAAGCCAGACACGCCCGCCACGCCGAAGCCCGGGATGATCACGAACTCTGCGAGCAGCAGGAAGAAACCAAGGATGAGCATCCCCACCGTGAAGGTCATGGGCATGCCCTCGCCCTGCTGCACGGCGAAGAACCCGACCAGACTCAAGATGCCCATGACGCCGAACACACCGAGCCCGGGCGTCTTCAGTTCCATGACGAAGAACGCTACGCCGGCGACGAGCAGCAGGAACGACCAGTCGCCGAACCAGAGGCCGAAGAAATAGCCGAGGCCCTTCGGCGGTTGCATTCGCAGGAGTTCATCGTCGCTGAGGGGGCGGTCGCCGAGGCCCAGCAGCTTGGGGAGTTCGTCGCGGGAGCCGCAGGTCTTGTGCGGGAACGCTTCTTGGAAACCGGGTGTGGAGGTGAGGCGATCCGAACCCTGGATGATCGTCAGCGCCGAACTCTTGGAGACGAATGGACCGCGGACGCGCAGTCCTTGCTGCTCGCGAATGTTGGGCGGGTATTCCCGATCCAGCGCCTCAGCGCTGAGGAAGCGTGTGCCGGAGTTGTTGCCGCCGAAGACGGCGTACAGCTCGATGTCGGGATCGACTATGGCTCGCAGGATTTCGGGATCGAAGTCGCCGGCGGTGGCGATGCGGTCCATCGTCTTCAGCACCTCGGTCATGAGCTTGCGCGGTGCTTCACGGAACGACCCCGTGCCCTTCAGCTGGATCGGGATGGCATTTCCGATGGACGCGCCGACGCCCATGATCAACTCGCGGCATCCGAGCGCGATGATGGCGCCCGCCGACGTGGCGTCGTAGGGCACGTAGGAGAAGGTGCGGATGTTCTGAGCTCGTCGCAGCTCTTCTAAGTCCTCAAGGATGCGGAAGGTCGTGTCCAGACGGCCGCCCGGCGTGGTGATCTCCAAGACGATGATCGTGGCGCCCTGAGCGACGGCCTTGTCGCGGTACCTGCGCCAGACCCCGAGAAAATCCTCGTCGATGACGACGCCGCCGGTTTGTCCGGCTTCCGCGCACTCGTCAGGCGTCGGCATGGCGATGACCCGGAGGACTTCCTGGGCAGGGACCAGGGCCGCGAGCAGCAGCAGGAGAAGAAGGAATCGATGCATCGGCGCTCAGTCTGGCGTTCTGTGGCCCTGCAGGCAAGCCGCTGGTGTATACGTGTGGGCCGCCATGGGATTCTCAACCGACGCATTCTGGTTCCATACGGCGCTCGCCGGCCTGTTCCAGGCCCTGGCCATCGTGGCCCTGCGCCGCGGTCGGCCGTACCTGGGGTGGACGCTCCAGTTCGGCGCCGGGCACGGCGCTTTTCTGGCGGCGCTCGCGGCCGGACGCTTTCCGCTGCTTCTTCTGGCCGGCGCCGTGTGTGTGCCGTTGGTCCTGATCCCGATGCGGCGTCTGGCTGGACGTCCTCGAGTCCTCTGGTCGCTCGCGGCGTGTGTGGTCGGACTTGCGGTCTTCGGGCGGTTCGCCGGGGCGTGGACGGATCCGGAGACGCGCGGCCGCCCGGTGGTGGGCCATCGCTGGATGTCGTCGTCCCCGCTCCGCTTGATGGGGGACAGCCTGGTCCTCAAGCCGCAGCCACGCCGTGGGCGCGTGTGCGACTGGGGAACCGACTTGCGGTTCGAGTGGACGGTGCCCGGCGGGTCGGACCCCTTCGACGTGCACATAGAGAACGCTGGCCGCGCGGAGGACTGGTCGGTGGAGGAGGGCGCGGTCGAGATCTACGGTGGTCCGCGTTCCCGGTTGCGACTGCGGCTCGCGTTTCCACCAGATGGTGGGACCTGCCGGCTGCGACCGCGACCGGCGAAAGGGCCCGTGTCCCTGCTCGTCGTCGGTGGGCTTCAGGGTGACTTGGACGCGCTGGAACGTCTGCTCGACGACGTCCGCGATGTCCTGCCCGACGGCGTGGTGTTGCTGGGGGACATGATCGCGCCGGCCGACTACGCGGGTCTGCTCGCCGTCCGCGACCTCGTGGATGGGCTCGGGACGCGGATGCTGTACGTTCCGGGTCCGGCCGAACGCGCCGACCACGGTCGATCCGGGTTCGACGTGCTGTTTGGCGGGCGTGGGCTGAGAGACCGCATGGCTGTCATCGCGGGCGTGACCACCATCCTGATCGACACGTCGTCTGGCGAAGTGGGCCTCGACGGACTGGGGGGTATCGCCTTTCGGCAACTGCTCAGCCACCGCACGGGCGCGCCGGGGGTGTTTTCGAACCGGGCCCTCGCAGCCCCGGGCGGTAGGGAGGCGGTGCTCCTGGGTGACGGCCCGTCCCGGCAGAAACTCCTGGCTAAGCTCACCGAGTGGAAGGCTGGGTGGGTGGCGTCCACGGCCCCCGGTGAGCGCTTTGATTTCTCGCGTGATGGCGTACGCCATCTCGGGATCGGCGTGCGAGGCGACGCAGTCGACGCGGCCCTCGTGACCCTCGACGTCGGCGCGGTGACTGACGTGAAGTGGTTGACCGTGACGCGCTCACCGACAGGTGGGGGGGGCACGTGGCGACGGCTGTGCGCCTTTGCTGAAGAGCACCCCGTCGAGGGCCAGCGGCTCGCGATGGGATGCGCGGCGTTGCTCGGTGGCATTCTGTCTTTCGCGGGTCGGCGAAGAAGGAACCAGGAGATGGAGACATGACCGATACGAATATCCGCGTGGTGCTGGTGACCGCGCCGGACGAAGAGGTGGCGGCGGCGTTGGCGCGCAGCGTCGTCGAGGCCGGTCTGGCGGCGTGTGTGAACCGCGTGTCGGGCGTACGGTCGGTCTATTCGTGGGAGGGGCAGCTTCACGACGCCGCGGAGGTGCTGCTGGTCATGAAGACAACGGCTGAGCGGCTCGACGCGCTGACGTCAAAGGTGGAGGAGGAACACCCGTACGACTGCCCGGAGGTGATCGCCCTGCCCGTCGTCGGTGGGGCTGCGGCGTATCTGGACTGGGTGCGGGGGCAGGTGTGATGGGAAGGAGCGCCGGGGGAGGTGGTCCCCTCGGTTCGCTCTACTTCTTCTTTTCGGTGTGCAAGGTGTGCTTGCGGAGGCGCGGCGAGTACTTCTTCACCTCGATCTTCGGCGCCCTCGGTTTCTTGCGAATCGTGTAGTTGCGGTCGCCGGTCTCGGAGCAGACGAGGAAGACGACTTCTTTCTTGTCCTTGTTCTTCTTGCCCACGGGACGGTTACTCCTGCAATCTGGAAGCGTCTTTGTACCAACGGTTTGAGACCCGATCAACGCTGCCGCCGCTGGGGAGTAGAATGCGCGGCATGTCCCACAAAGCGCCCAGGTTAGGTGTCCTCGTCATCCTCGTCGCCGTTCTTGCGATCCCCGCGGCGGGGCAGCGTCGGGGAGGGGGTGGGAACTGGAAGCCCCCACCCGATCCCAAGCTGGGGAAGGCGGCCACCGAGCAGCAGGTGCTCAAGGCCGTGTCCATCGGCGTGAAGCGCCTGCTGGAGATGCAGGAGGCTGATCCCAGGCCCAAGGCGGGTCTGGATCAACGCGGGGGTCGCGGCCGCGGCCGCGGCGCGCGTCCCGATGGAACCGAGAAGAAGGAGATCGCGAGCAAGCCGTGGAAGGCTCCCAAGAAGGGCGCGGAGTGGCCCTACGAGGGTGTCTACACGCGCGGCGGCGCGTGCCCTCCCGGCTACCGCGTCGGCGGGACCGCCATCGCGTGCTGGTCGCTGCTGGAGGCGCCCGGTTTCACGGGCGACAAGAAGCGCCAGGCCGCGGTCATGCGTGGACTCGAGTTCGTCATGCATGACATCGAACTCTTGCCCGAGATGCGCGAGGCGGACTACAAGAGCTACGACGTCCGCGGCTGGGGCCACACGTATGCGTTGCAAGTGCTCCTCGTCGCGATGAAGAGAGGCGCGCTCGATGACAAGACCCAGCGTCGTGCGAAACGCGTCGTCAATGAGTGCCTTGAGCTCATCGGCAAGCTGCAGCTCAAGAGCGGCGGTTGGAACTACGCGAATCGAGGCGGCGCGGGAGGGGTGAGCCCGTTCATGACGGCGCCCACCGTGCAGGCGCTCATGGCGGCCAAGGCCCAGGGCTTCGAGGTGCCAGAATCCACGGTCACCAAGGCCCTCGACGCTCTCGAGAGGGGGCGGTTCGCCGACGGCGCGTACGCGTATTCCGGTGCGCAGCGCGGTGGCGGGGAGAAGCAGCCCGATCCCAAGCGCACGGGGACCGGCGCGCCTGCCGGATCGTCGGCGCGCTCGGCCGCCGTCGAGACGACCCTGTACCTGGCTGGCCGGGGTTCCGTCGCTCGGGTGCGGACCGCCATCGACATGTTCTTCGAGCACTGGAAGTGGCTCGATCAGCGCATGCGCCGCAACAACACCCACATCGGCCCGTACGGGATCGCGCCGTACTACTTCTACTACGGCCACCAGTACGCCGCGCAGGCCATCGAGGTGCTGCCCGAGAACGAGCGGCCTGCCTACAGGAAGAAGCTGCGGCAGCACTACTGGCTCAACCGCGACGCGGACGGCGTCTGGAACGACCGGGTGTTCCCACGGTCGTCGGCGTACGGGACCTCGACGGCGATCCTCGGCCTGATGGCTCCCCAGATGGAGCTCCCGACGGCCTGGAAGCTGTGAGACCGTCGATAGCACCGGGTCTCCAACTCGCGGCGTGAAGGTGAAGCGCGCCTGTTGCTTCGTCATGCTCGCCGCGACCATGGCCGCGGCGCAGCAGGTGCCTCCGAACATCGTGCTCATCATGGCCGACGATCTCGGGTACGGGGGCCTCGGGTGCTACGGGTCACAGACGTACGAGACGCCGCGGCTCGACTGGCTCGCCAGACGCGGGCTGCGTTTCACGGATTTCCATTCGAACGGGACGGTGTGCAGCCCGACGCGCGCAGCTTTGTTGACGGGCCGTTACCAGCAGCGGACCGGTGTCGACGGCGTCGTGAACGCCGATCCCAAGCATGCCTACCACGGGCGCGGTCTTCGTCAGTCCGAGGTCACGTTCGCTGAGGTGCTCGCGGGGGCGGGCTACGTCAGCGCCTGCGTCGGCAAGTGGCACGTGGGGTATGACCCGGTGTACAACCCGACGCACCAGGGATTCAGCCGCTTCGTGGGATTCGTCAGCGGGAACATCGACTACCAATCCCATTACGACCGGATGGGGACGTTCGACTGGTGGCACGGAACGGAGAAGCGCAAGGAGCCCGGGTACGCGACCCACCTCATCACACGGCACGCGCTCGAGTTCATCGACGGTGCGACGCGGCCGTTCTGCCTTTACGTGGCCCACGCCGCCGTTCACAACCCGAACCAGGGACCGGACGACCCGCCGATCCGCGGTCCCGCAAAGCGCCCGCGTTCCGAGCTCTCCAAGACCCGGCCCGCCGTCCGCGCGATGATGACGGCGCTCGATGAGAGCGTCGGTCGCATCGTCGCCCGGTTGTACGCGCGGGGCCTCCACGAAAACACCCTGGTCCTGTTCATCTCCGACAACGGGGGGACGCGGGAGAACAGGACGACCGGGCCTTCGTTGCGAGGGTTGAAGGGCAGCGTGTTCGAGGGCGGCCACCGTGTCCCCGCCATCGCGTACTGGCCCGGACGCATCAAGCCCGGCATCACTGATGCCGCAGCCATGACCATGGACCTGTTCCCCACCTTCGCTTCGCTGGCGGGCGCAGCGCTTCCTGCCGGCCATCACGTGGACGGGGTCGACCTGGCGCCGCTGCTGCTCGAGGGCGCGCGGCCGGCGTCGCGTCACCTGTACTGGCAGAACCAGAACCGCAAGGTCGCTGCAGTGCGGGACGAACGCT
This sequence comes from Planctomycetota bacterium, assembly GCA_013213915.1. Lineage (GTDB taxonomy): Bacteria > Planctomycetota. The sequence continues at coordinate 201 of JABSRK010000155.1, read as the reverse complement.
TCAAGCTCGTCGTTCGTCCGCAGGGCTCCATGCTCTTCGACATGGTGGATGATCCCGGAGAGAAGACGGACCTGCCGTGGGAGTCTCCCGACCGCGTCGCGGCGCTGCGCGCACACCTGGAAACGTGGCGTCGGCAGGTCAGCCGCTGAGTCCGCACGCTCAAGAAGAAGGGCCGCTGCCCTGGTTTCGTCAGCGGCCCTT
>JABSRK010000154.1 GCA_013213915.1 Planctomycetota bacterium | reverse complement strand
CGCAGATCGAGGCATCGATCCATGCCAGGGTCAGACGGGTACTCCGCGCGCTCGCGGCGGCATCGGCGTTGGCGATGTCGGCCGGATCGGTCGCCATCAGGTCGTGGCCGAGGATCGTCAGGACGGCGACGATCGCCAGGAACACCAGGACCTCGATGGTGCGGAGGGTTCTGGGACCGACCTGCTCCGTCTGTCGCGCTCGTACCTGGCGATCCTGAAGGGCGGCGCGGATGCGCCGCCGCATGCGCCGCAGTTCACGACGTCGGCCCGGGCGCTTCATGCACCGGGTCAGCCCGATAGCGCGCTGAACGTCGCGTCGCGCGTTCGCCAACAACTTCATCGCCGCGTCGTGGGAGAGGCTCTCGGAGCGCGCGAGGATGTCTTCGGCGCGGTCGTTCACCTCGTCGGCGAGCCGCCGCAGGTACTCGTCCGCTGCGCGGCCGTCGAGATCTTTGGCCCGCTCGAGGATCTTGCGCCAGAGCTTGGCACGTACGCTACCGAGTCGTTCGGCCAGATCGGTCTGGCCGCGCTCCATGAGGTCGCCCACCGCCTCTGCGATGACGCGGAAGGACGTGCCGGGTCGCAGCTGCTGCGGTGGCGCCGTGGCGAGGGTCTTCAAGCGGTCCACGATCAACCGGTCGAGATGTTCCCGCAGCGCATGGTCGCGGGTCTCTTTGCCCACGGTGGCGAGGTCGGCGAGCCACTTCTCCTCGCGATCCACCTCGGAGAGGACGTCCCCAGGGGTCTCGCCGAGCCGGTCGAGCCCGACGTCGCGGATCGCGTCGAGGATATCGAGCGCGCGGCCGATGAGCCGGGCCTCTTCGGGGCCGCGGATCGCGAGGGCGCGCGACACGTCGAACGCGCGGCCCTCTAAGTGGTCGATGAGAGTGAGGACCCGATGCCGCCCGCCGTCCACCTCGTCGTCGCACGCCCGCGCCACCAGGTCCCGCGCCGCCGCCCCGAGGTCGTCGGGCGGAACACGCAGCAACGCCTCGAGCTCGGCGACGAGCGGGTCAGAGACAGGCTCGTCCGCGGGCGTCATGTGCCTAGGAGTACCGCTTCTTGATGTTGGGGACGAGGTACTCGTCGAACGTCCGTCTGAGGTCGTAGATGGGGGAGAAACCCCACTCCGAGCGGGCGAGCCCGTCATCGACGGCCGCCGGCCATGAGTGGACGAGCTGCTCTCGTTTCCGGTCGGGCTCGAACGAGATCTGGGCGGTGGGGAACACCTCCCGCGTGAGCTCCGCGAACTCGCCGGCGCTCGGGTTGTAGGCGTTGATGTTGTAGACGACCCTCGAGAGGCTCTCGGCCGGAGCTTCCATGATCTGCACCATGGCCGTGATGGCGTCCGGCATCGCCATGAACGGGAGACGGGTCTCCTCGCTGACGAAGCACACGTAGGGCTCTCCCTGCGCGGCGGCGTGGATCATCTCGGGGCCGTAGTCCGATGTCCCGCCGCTGGGCACGGTGTACGCCGAGATGAGCCCGGGGAACCGAATCGCTCGGAAGTCGATCCGACGTCCGTCGTCTTCGGCGGCGAGCTGCTTGTAGTGTCGCGTGTAGTAGCGGCCCAGGTTCTCGCAGTACAGCTTGTTGCAGCCGTACATGGTGATCGGGATCGTCCACTTGTGTTCGCGCACGGGACCGACCGAGTTCCGGGTGCCCTTGATCGGGATGCCGTACACCGCGATCGAGCTCGGAAAGAAGAACCGAACCGTCGAGCCGTGCCAGCGAGACTGCTCGACCCCGAGCTTGAGGAGGTTCATGGTCCCCTGGACGTTGACCTGGTGCGCGGTCTCGGGCGTGAACTCGCCTCGCGTGGAGAGCAGGGCGGCCAAGTGGTAGATGGTCGCGATTTCGTACTCGGACACGAGCCGGTCCAGGAGGCCCTGGTCGAGGATGTCGCCGATGATGCTCGCCTCGCAGCGAGGCCGGATCTTCGGGTCGATCTCCTTCAGGTCGAGCGCCAGCACCCTGATGTCGGGGTCGCGCTTGGTCAGCGCGACGATCAGGCTCTGGCCGATCTCTCCGTTGGCGCCGGTGATCAGGACGGCGGGCTTTCGCGACATCTGGTTCTCGAATGGTCCTTCTGGGGTTCTGGTCGGTTGCCCCGGGACGCCGGGGGGGATTATCGTACCGGCCCGCGCACATCCGAGAAGCGAAGGCCATTCCCATGTACGACCAGCTCAGAGACCGTCTGAACGAGACCCTCGCCGACATCAAGGAGAGCGGCCTCTACAAGGAGGAGCGTCAGCTCCTAGGCCCCCAGGGGGCTGCCATCCAGGTGAAGGGCGAAGAGGTCCTGAACTTCTGCGCCAACAACTACCTCGGACTGTCGAGCCACGATGCGTTGATGAAGGCTGCGCACGAGGGGCTCGACCGGTATGGCTTCGGCATGTCGTCCGTCCGCTTCATCTGCGGGACCCAGGACCAGCACAAGACACTCGAGCGCAAGGCGGCCGACTTCCTCGGTATGGAGGACTGCATCCTCTACACGTCGTGCTTCGACGCCAACGGCGGCTTGTTCGAGACCATTCTCGGCCCCGAAGACGCCATCATCTCGGATGCGTTGAACCACGCGTCCATCATCGATGGCGTTCGTCTCTGCAAGGCGCAGCGCTATCGCTATGACAACTGCGACATGGCCGACCTGGAGCGTTGCTTGAGGGAGGCGCAGGGAGCCCGGTCCCGGCTGATCGCGACCGACGGCGTCTTTTCCATGGACGGATACGTGGCGCCCCTGCCGGACATCTGCGAGCTCGCGGACAAGTACGGCGCCGCGGTCATGGTGGACGACAGCCACGCGTCCGGCTTCTTCGGTCCCACCGGTCGCGGCACGCACGAGTATCACGGGGTCATGGATCGCATCGACGTCATCACGTCCACCCTGGGCAAGGCCCTCGGCGGCGCGGCGGGTGGCTTCACCGCGGGCCGCCAGGAGATCGTGGACGTGCTCCGTCAGAGGAGCCGTCCGTACCTGTTCTCCAATTCGGTGCCGCCGGCGCTGGTGGCGGCCTCCATCGCGTGCCTGGACACGCTGACGCGGACGACCGAGCTTCGTGATCGCCTGGAGGTGAACACCAGGCGGTTCCGCGCGGCGATGACGGAGGCGGGATTCGCCATCAAGGACGGGGATCACCCCATCGTGCCCATCATGCTCGGGGATGCCCGGGTCGCGACGGACATGGCGACGCGCCTGCTCGCCGAGGGGATCTACGTCATCGGCTTCAGCTTTCCGGTCGTTCCCAAGGGGCAGGCCCGCATCCGCGTGCAGATCAGCGCCGCCCATACGGACGAGCAACTGGACCGGGCCGTGGCCGCGTTCACCAGCGTCGGGACCGCCATGGGGGTGCTGGGATAGTGCGCCGCGCTCGTTGGTTGGCTCTGCCCTGATACGCTCTTGGGCATGCGCTCAGTGACCCCCCTCCTCGTCGTTCTGTCCCTCGCCGTCCCGCTCACCGCACAGCACTGGATCTGGGGCCATTGGGCCCAGGGGCTCGGCAACCAACCGGATGGCGAACGCGTCTTCGCCCGTGCGGCCTTCGACCTCGACAAGAAGCCGCCGAAGGCGCTCCTGAAGATCACCTGCGACAACCGGTACCAGGTCTGGGTCAACGACAAGAAGGTCGGTCGCGGGACCGATTGGCAACGAGGCCAGCTGTTCGACGTTGCGCGCCATCTGACCAAGGGTCGCAACGTCATCGCCGTCCGCGGCGAGAACGACGGCGGCCCGGCCGGTCTGCTCGCGTGGGTGGAGGTCGCTGACGCGCGTGTCGCGCCCACCGGGGCCGGGTGGAAGACGGGGCGCGCGGCGACCAAGGGCTGGCGCACCGCCGGCTTCGACGACGGAGGGTGGAAGGCGGCGTCGGTCCTGGCGCCCCCGGGCAAGGGGCCGTGGGGGCAACCCGGATTCGGTGTCGGGGGTAGCCCCAAGGCTGGCAACAAGGGCAAGCCGCAGGACTTCGCGCCCCTGCCCGGGTTCGAGGCGAAGGAGGTCGCCTCGGGCGTCGGATCGCTGATCGCCCTGTGTCTCGACGACCAGGACCGTCCCATCGTCTCTGTCGAACGAGGCCCGGTGCTGCGGCTCTTCGACGACGACAACGACGGCGTCTACGATCGTGAAGAGACCTACTGCGATCTCTTGAGGTCATGCCAGGGGCTCCTGTATTCGCGCGGCGGGCTGTATGCCGTCGGCAACGGCCCGAAGGGTTCGGGCCTCTATCGCGTCGAGGAGGGCGACGGCGAGAATCCCAAGTTCCTCGGCGGGTTTACCGGTGGGGCGGGCGAGCACGGCCCGCACGCGATCATCGAGGGCCCGGGCGATCGGCTGTACGGCGTCATCGGCAACCACACCAGGCTGACGACCGAGTGGAGCGTGGACTCGCCGTACAACTTGCACGACGAGGGGCACCTGCTGCCCCGCTACCTCGATCCCCGAGGTCACGCCCGGAACATCAAGTCGCCGGGCGGACTCATCTACTCCGTCGATCGCGAAGGCAAGGACTGGCGGGTTCATGCAGCCGGTTTCCGCAACGTCTACGACATCGCGTTCAACCGCCACGGGGAGCTCTTTGCGTACGACTCCGACATGGAGTGGGACATCGGCATGCCCTGGTACCGGCCGACGCGGCTCTACCACGCCATCGACGGCGCTGATTTCGGGTGGCGCACGGGTTCGTCCAAGTGGTCGGACATCTACCCAGATTCGTTACCCGCGGCCATCGACTGCGGACGCGGCTCGCCCTGTGGCGTCGTGCTGTACGACAACGACAAATTCCCCAAGCGCTTCCAGGGCACCCTGTTCGGGGCCGACTGGGCGCAGGGACGGATCCTGGCCTTCCACCTTGACGCTGTGGGGGACACCTACAAGGGACGGACCGAGGTGCTGCTGTCGGGACGTCCGCTCAACGTGACCGACCTCGCGGTGACCAGGGACGGCGCTTTGCTGTTCACGAACGGCGGACGGGGAACGCGGGGGAGCCTGGGCAAGCTGACCTACACGAAGCCAGTCAAGAAGCAGCCCGTGCGTCCACGTCCGGCGGCCCGTCCGGGACCCGGCAGCTCTTTTGAAGCGTTGTCGAGCGCTCTGCAGACCGTGGATGACGAGCATCGATTCTCGCGTTTCGCGGCAGTCGTCGAGTGCCGCCGCCGCGATTACGTCCAGGCGTTGGCGGTGGGCGGCGGCGACGGGGCGTTGATGTCCAACGCGTCGATAGGCATTCACCGGTACTTGAAGGGAAAGCAGGACCCCAGCCGCTCGCTCAAGTCCGACGCATCCCTGGCGACGGCAGCCTTGAAGAGCGAGACGCCCTCGGTCCGGCACGCGGGCCTTCGTCTGATCCAGCGGATGATGATGCAGGGCTTCGAGATTCCCGCCAGCGCCCTCGAGGTCGTGTCCGCGGCGTACGGCAAGGGCGATCGCCTCGCCGATCGGGAGGTGGCCATGATCCTGGCGAAGGCCGCTCCGGATCGCGTGCGATCGCTGCTGCTCGACGCGCTGGTCGCTCAGAAATCGCGTGCCGAGCAGATCTACCTCGCGTATGCCCTCCGCGTCATCACCGAGGGCTGGAGTCACGACGACAAGCGTCGCGTGTTCGAGTGGCTGGTGGCCGCCCAGAACTGGAACGGCGGGGCCAGCTATCAGGGGTACATCGGGTATCTACGGAAGGATTTCGAGAAGCTGCTGGACGACGGAGACAAGGCGAAGTTGCAGGCGTTGCTGGCGATCAAGCCCGGGCAGGCGTCGGTCCACCTCGTGAAGGGGGCGCCGAGTCGCGACTTCACGAGGAGCCTCGACTTCTTTCGCAACTCTCTCGGTGCCGAGCGCCGCTCGCTCGACGACGGTGCTCGCGTCTTTGAGAAGGCGTGCGCCGCGTGTCACAAGTTCGGTGACCAGGGGACGCTGGTTGGTCCCGATCTGACGGCGGCCGGGTCTCGTTACACGGTCGATGACCTCCTGACCACCATCGTCGATCCGTCGCGCGCCATCTCGGACCAGTACCGGGCCCTCGACGTGTTCACCAAGGATGACGAGATCTTCACCGGGCTGCCGGTGTCGGAGACCGAGAAGACCCTCACCCTGCTGCAGGGCACGGGTGAGCGGGTTGAGGTGCCGGTGGCCGAGATCGACACGCGCCGGTTCGCCAAGACGTCGGGGATGCCGGAGGGCCTGCTGGACGGCCTGTCCCTCGAGGAGGCGGCGGACCTCGTCTACTACGTCCGTTCGGGAGCGTCACGGCCGGTGCCGGCCAAGTCGGCGTGGCGGCCCTTGTTCAACGGCAAGGACCTCTCGGGCTGGTCCGGCGATGCAAAGCTCTGGAAGGTCGAGAACGGGGTGGTCGTCGGCGAGATCGTGGGCGGCAAACAGAACACGTTCTTGAGCACAGATGCCACGTACGGCGACTTCGTGCTCCAGTTCGAGATATTCCTGGAAGAGGGGAACTCGGGCTGCCAGTTCCGCTCCGAGCGATTGCCGGAGCACGTCATGCGGGGCTACCAGGCCGACGCCGGTGAGCAGTACTGGGGGTCCCTCTACGAGGAGAAGGCCCGCGGCATGCTTCACCAGGCCGAGAAGGTCGATTGGGGGCCCGCGTTCGACAAGAACGACTGGAACCACTTCGTCATCGAGGCCACGGGCGACAGGATCCGGATCACCCTGAACGGTTGTCCGACGGTGGTGATCCGCGACAAGGGCGCCGCGTCCGGCCACATCGGCTTCCAGCTTCATGCGGGCAAGCGGACGGCGGTGCGGCTCCGGAACGTCCTGATCCGGGATCCCTAGCCCTTTGCGCGGATCAGGGCGGCGCTAAGATCTGCCCGCAATGCCGACGCTGGCCGACATCATCCTGCCGGAGCACGTCGCGTGGCTGGAGACGACTTCCAAGGACGAGGCGCTGAGCGAGCTCCTCTCCCTGCTCTCCAGGTCGCGCGCGGTGAAGGACCCCGTGGCGCTTCGGAGCGCCGTGCTCGCCCGAGAGGTGCTCATGAGCACCGGCGTGGGCTACGGGGTCGCCGTTCCCCATGCGAAGATCCCGACGGTCGAGTCGTTCGTCGTCGCCGTCGGGGTCATTCCGGAGGGGTTGGCGTACGGTTCGTCGGTGGACGATGCGCCGGTGCGGTTGATTGTCATGATCGCCGGCCCCGACCATGCCCAGGAGGGTTACCTGAAGCTTCTCTCGGCGGTGATGAAGTTCATCAAGAGCGAGAAGGGGAAGGTCCTCTCCTGCACGTCAGCGCAAGATATCTGCCGCTTCGGCAAGCGCTATCCCGTGGATCTGCCGGCCGCCGCGCTGCCGGTCAAGCCTGAGTCCAAGCGAGCCTGAGAGTCCAATATGACGCCTGAACTGGAAAGCCGCATCAAGAGACTGCACGACGGCATCTCCCACCTGAAGGACTCTCTTTGACTATCCCGGCAGCAAGGAGCTGGTCGGCAAGATCGAGGGCGAGATGTCCGCGGCCGGTTTCTGGGACGACCAGGAGCGGGCCAAGGCCCGCGTCGTTGAACTGAAGGACGCCAAACAGGTCGTGGAGTCGCTCAAGGGGGTCGGCTCGCAGATCGAAGACCTGGAGGTGCTGGCCGAGCTTGCGGCTGAAGAGGGCGAGGCGGGCATGGCTGAGCTGGAGAAGACCGTCTCCACGCTTGAGAAGGCCTACGACGTCCTCGAGTTGCGGACGTTGCTGTCCGGTCGGTACGACCGTGCGGGAGCCGTCGTCACGATCCAGAGCGGCGCAGGGGGCACGGACGCGTCGGACTGGGCCGAGATACTGCTGCGCATGTACAACCGCTGGGCTTCCGACCAGGGCTTCAAGGCGGAGCTATTGGAGGCGCTGGAACACGATGAAGCGGGCATCAAGCACGCGACCCTGAGGGTCTCCGGTACGTTCGCCTACGGCTACCTGTCGTGCGAGATGGGCGTCCACAGGCTGGTCCGCCTCTCTCCCTTCGATGCGCAGAACCGGCGCCAGACATCGTTCGCGGCGGTCGACGTTACGCCCGATCTCGACGCCGATCTGGAGGTGGACGTGGCGGACAAGGACGTCAAGGTCGACACCTACAAGGCCGGTGGAAAGGGCGGTCAGCATGTCAACAAGACCGAGTCGGCGGTGCGGCTGACGCACCTCCCGACCGGGGTGGTCGTCCAGTGCCAGAACGAGCGTAGCCAGCACAAGAACAAGGCGCAGGCGATGAAGTTGCTCAAGGCCAAGCTTCTCCAGGTCAAGGAGGCCGCGCGCAGCGCGGAGCTGAAGTCCATGTACGACGGCAAGGGCGAGATCGCGTGGGGCAACCAGATCCGGTCTTATGTCATGCAGCCCTACACGCTGGTCAAGGACACGCGGAGCAGCCACGAATCCGGCAACATCCAGGCCGTGCTCGATGGCGCGCTGCAGCCGTTTATCGAGAGCTATCTCAAGTATCGGGCATCGAAGAAGTAGGGGATAGGGATGGACGTGAAGATAGGTCGAGCGCTGGTGTCGGCGTGGCGCAAGGAGGGGATCGCGGAGTTCGGGAGCTTCCTCGCCGGTCGTGACGTCGAGGTGCTCTCGACGGGGGGGACGGCGAAGTGCTTGCGTGACGCGGGCGTCGAGGTCAGGGACGTAGCTG
>JABSRK010000153.1 GCA_013213915.1 Planctomycetota bacterium | reverse complement strand
GGCGAAACAGGCGAGCTCGTGTACACGTGCCTCGAAGGACGGGGAAGCATCGTGCTCCGCTATCGCACGGGCGACATCGTCGATGGTGGCATCGTGTCCGAACCGTGCCCCGGCTGCGGACGCACCGCCCCTCGCATCATGTCCAACATCCAGCGTTCGTCGAACGTGAAGAGCCTGGACATCGGCAAGGTGAAGGGCTGCCTGGTCAACCTGAACACGCTCTCCGAAGCTCTCAGCGGTGATCGAGGAATGGCAGGTCGAGATCCGAAAGCGCAACGACGACCCCTTCGAGACCGACGAGGTCGTGCTCTACGCGGCGCTCCGGAGCGCCGCGGACGAAGCCGCGTTCCAGGCTCGCATCCAGTCCGTTGTCGGCGAGGCCTGCGAGCTTCACCTCAATGACATCGTCATCGAGGACGTGGATGCGCTCCTCCATCGCGTGGGCATGGAGCAGGAGATGAAGGAGGTGCGGATCATCGACAGGCGGCCACAAGCGGCCGCGGCGCGACAGGGAGTAAACCCTTGAGCACGGGACCTGTCGTTATCGCCCTCGGCGGCGGCGGCGCACGCGGGCTCGCTCACGTCGGCGTCCTTGAGGTCTTGGAGGAAACGGCCATCCGCCCCGATCGGATCGTGGGCGTCAGCATTGGTGGCATCGTCGGCGCGGCGTACGCGTTCGAGCCGGACAGCGCGACCATCACAAAGCGCGTCGTCGACTACGTCACTGGAGAGACGTTCCAGGCCCACCAGCAAGCGATGATGGGCGCGAGTCGTGGCCCCAGCAACGGCGGTTCCCATGGCAAGGGCGCGACGGTCGGCTGGTTCAACCAGATTCGCGAGTACCTGCGCGCGAACCGGATCTTCAAACGCGTCATCACCAAGAAGGCGCTGCTCGCATCACAACTACTGAAGGACGTGGCCGAGAACCTGCTCCCCGATGCGGATATCGCCGATGCGAAGATCCCGCTCACCATCGTCGCGGTGGATCTACGAAGCGGACGTCGCGTCGTCCTCGAGAAGGGATCGCTGCGAAAAGCCGTGCGCGGGTCGGCGTCTCTCCCCGGGATCTTCCCTCCCGTGGAACTCGACGGGATGCTGCTCGCCGATATCGGTATCTTCTCTCCACTACCGACGCACGAGTGTCGCTACTACAACCCGTCGCTGCTGATCGCCGCGGACGTGAGCCCCATGATCGACCCGATCGAGGACTGCGACACAGCACTCAGCGTCATGATGCGAATGGAAGAGATCTCCGGAACGGTGTTCCGTGATCATGTCCTTTCCCTCGCGGACGTCGTTATCCACCCTGACGTGGGTAATCTCCCCTGGGCAGATTTCACCCAGGCGTGCGAGTTGATCGAGCGGGGGCGCGACGCCGCGCGCAGGGTCCGTGACGAACTCATCCCCCAACACGATCCAGAGAGAGTCACCTCTCCGTAGCGCCAAGCCGTGCGCCATCCCGTAGGATTCGGACGCGCGACATGGGCATTCTTCGTGTAAGTGACGTCGGTGACTCCATCGTCGCCATCACCTTCGAGACCGACGACAACTCGCCGTTTGTCCTCGGGGAACTCTCCATGGCCGCGCTCCTCGATACGCTCGATGATCTCGGCGACGACAAGTCTGTGAGCGGCGTCTTGTTCCGCAGCGCGCGCGACGATGTCTTCTGTGCCGGTGCCGACGTCGATGCGATGGCGCGAGAGTGGACCGAGCGCGAGGCGGAGGCGGCTGTGCGCAGAGGCCAGGAGCTGTTCGAGCGCATCGCCCATCTCCCCCACCCCACCGTCGCGCTCATCGACGGGACCTGCCTCGGCGGCGGGCTGGAGCTCGCCCTGGCGTGCAAGGCGCGCATCGCAACACCGGATCGACACACCCGGCTCGGACTTCCGGAAACCAAGCTCGGGATCCTCCCCGCCTGGGGCGGATGCACGCGGCTGCCGCGCTTGATCGGGCTGCGGGCAGCGATCCCGATCGTGGCGGCGGGCAAGACCGTCGATGGGAAAAAGGCCCGACGCCTGGGGCTCGTCGACGACGTGGTCCCACGGGAACGGATGGTCGCCGTCGGACGCGACATCGTGCGCGGGCTGCATGACGGACACGAGCCGCGACGCCCGCGACGCGGAATCGCCGGCGTGCTGTTAGACGGGACCGCGCCGGGACGCGCCCTGGTCCATGCCCTGGCAAAGAGAGCTGTCCTCAAGCAGACCAAGGGCCGGTTCCCCGCCCCTGTGGCCGCGTTAGAGGTCCTGAAGCAGACGCCCAAGCTCCTCGTTCCGGAGTCGTTGGATCTCGAACGAGAGAAGATCCTCGAGCTGCTGAAGACCCCGGTTCACGCGAACCTCCTGCGCTTGTTCCGCATCACGCGCGACGGGAACCGTTCCAAGATCTACCGCTCCGGTCGCGACGTGACGTCGCCACGGGAGATCGCTGTCATCGGTGGTGGAACCATGGGCGCGGGCATCGCCGCCCTCGCCAGCGGCAAGGGGTGCGGCGTGCGACTCATCGATCCTTCGCCCGAGGCACTGTCGCGCGCGGTCCGCGCCGTCGAGAAGGAGCTCACACGACGCGTCCGTCGAGGCGACCTCGATAAGAGTGAGGCTCACATCCAGCGCACGCGCTTCACCGTCGCGACCGAAGTCAGCGGGCTACGCGGCGTCGACTGCGTTATCGAAGCCGCGCCTGAGCGACTCGACCTGAAGCGTGAGATCCTCGGTCGCATCTTCGAAGGGACCTCCCCCGAAGCGCTGATCGCGACGAATACGTCGAGCCTTCCTTTGTCTGATCTCGCCGACGCGGCGGGCGGATCGGATCGCCTGCTGGGGCTCCACTTCTTCAACCCGCCGGGGCGGATGCCGCTGCTCGAGATCGTCCGCACATCAGACACGCCCGACGACACGATCGCACGCGGCCTCGCCCTCGCAAAAACGCTCGGCAAGACACCCATTGTCGTCGGAGACGGCCCCGGATTTCTCATCAATCGCATGCTCGCTCCGTACTTTCTCGAAGCCTGCTGCATCGCCGACGAGGGCGTGAAGTACGCGAACGTCGACGCGTCGGTCACGGCGTTCGGTTTGCCGATGGGGCCGTTCAGGCTCATGGACGAAGTCGGGCTCGACGTAATCTCCGACGCCGGCACCCAAGCCGCGACCCGTGACGGATACGATTTTGAGCTGCACCCGGCCATCGTGGCGCGCGTCTCCAAGGGCTACCTCGGCAAGAAGAGCGGGCGCGGTTTCTACCGCTATCGAAATGGCAGGCAGTTGAGCAGCGGCATCCCGACCGGGCCGAGAACAGGGATCGCCGACCGGCTCGTGCGACGCATGGTCGATGAGGCGCGGTGCCTGGTCGGAGAAGGCCTCGTCCTCTGTCCGGAGGACGTCGATATAGGAACTGTCTTCGGGATCGGATTCCCTCCCGACCTCGGCGGGCTCCTCCACTGGGCGGAGGGTAGGCCTTGAGCGCACCGCGACTCTGCATCCTGGCGGGTATTCGCACGCCCCTCGGCAAGATGGACGGCGCCCTGCGAAAGCTCGGTGCGGATGACCTGGGCGCCCTCGCTCTACGGGAGCTCACCCTCCGCACGGGCCTCGACACGTCACGCCTCGACGCCGTCGTGTGCGGGAATGTGGGGCAGGGACCTTCTGCACCGAACATCGCGCGCGTCATCGCGCTGCGCGCCGGTGTCTCCGATGACGTCGAGGCCATGACCGTTCACCGTAATTGTGCGTCCGGTTTCGAAGCCGTGACCCAATGCGCGCAGCGGCTGCGTGCAGGACGCGGACGCATGTTCGTGGCCGTCGCGACGGAGAGCATGACGTCGTACCCCCTGTTGTTCCGGCCACGGGCGGTCGCCTGGTTCAAGCGCCTGCAACGATCGAGATCCGCGTGGAAGCGGTTCACGACGTTGCTGGGCTTCCGTCCGTCCATGATGGCGCCCGACGTGGCGCTCCTGCGAGGACTCACCGACCCCGTTGTCGGTCTCGGTATGGGCGACACGGCCGAGATCCTCGCCCGCGAGTGGGACGTGAGCCGGGAAGCACAGGACGCCTTCGCCGCCAGCAGCCACCTGAAGGCACTCGACGCACGGGAGCGTCTCCGCGAAGAGACCTTCGATATCGCGCACGCAGACGGTCTCCTGCGCGATGACGAGGGCGTTCGTGACGACTCCACCCCCGAGCGCCTCGCCCGCCTACGGACGGTGTTTGACCGGCGCCATGGATCGGTCACCGCCGGCAACTCCAGCCAGATCACCGATGGTGCCGTCGCGCTGCTCGTCGGACATGAATCCTGCGCGCGCGAACTCGATCTGGAGCCACTCGGCTTCCTCGACAACTGGGCATACGCGGGTTGTGACCCTCGCCGCATGGGCCTCGGCCCCCTCCACGCGGTCCACCGCCTCTTTCCCGACGGGCCCATGCCTGACTTCGACCTCGTCGAGATCAACGAGGCGTTCGCAGCCCAGGTCCTCTCCTGCGTCAAGGCGTTCCCGGACGCCGACTACGCGAAGAACGTCCTGCGGCGTGACACTCCACTGGGCGAGATCCCCACCGAACGCCTGAACGTCAACGGCGGCGCCATCGCGCTCGGCCACCCCGTAGGCATGACCGGCGCGCGGCTGGTCCTCACAGCCCTCAAAGAGCTCCCGCGACGCGGTGGAAACGAGGCCCTGGTGACGCTCTGCGTCGGCGGCGGCCAAGGCGGCGCGCTCCGACTCCGCACCTACTGAGGCGCTGCGGTTACACGGGCCCCGCCTTCGGGGCGCCTTGACCGAGAGAGAACTCCTGGCCCGCCGGGTTTGCCCGGCGGGCTTTTTTTGTCGGATTCCCGTTCGTCCAGGGACTCAGGTCACCTCATGCGTACCCGCCCCTTGCGGTTCTTGGAGATCTCGTTGTCCCGGCCGATCTTGAAGCCCGCGGCACCGTCGACGAACCGCACGCCGTACTCCAGGTTGCGGCGGCACCGATTGCGCTTCAGCTTGATCTCGCTGCCCCTGCCCCTGACTTCGATCCCGCTCTTGTCGTTCTTGTCGAACGTGTTGCGTTCGAGTTCGGCGGTGCCGGCTTCACGAACCTGCAGCCCATGCATCTCGTTCTCGTTCGCGCGGTTCTTCACCAGCTTTACCCGCGCCTTGGCCACGACAGTGATCCCGTTGAGCTTGTTGTTCTCAGCGACGTTATCGGTGAGCGTCCCCGTGGCTTCTTTTGCCACGCTCAGGCCATGCATGACGTTCTCGTTGCACGTGTTGCTCGTGAACGTCACCTCCGTTCCCTTGCCCGTGCCGCTGATTCCCGCCCACGCATTGCGCGCGCAGATGCAGTCCTCGACCTCGGCCTTCGCCTGGCTACTGATCATGATCCCGTGCGCCTTGTTGTCCGTCGCCGTGATCTTGGACAGGACGGCCTGCGTGCCCTCCCCCCGCACCGTCACGCCGTAGGTCTCGTTTCCGATACACGCGATCCCCGTGATCGTCGCGATGGTGCCGTTCCCCATCCACAGGCCACCTCTACCGTTTCCCTTCAAGCTGCCACCCACGACATCGAACCGAGGGCTGTCGTTGGCGACGAGCCCTTCGGTCCCGTTGGCGATGAGCTGGGGGCGCAGAATGTGCGCCGCCGCCCCCGCGACGCGGATACCGCGGTCCCCGTTCTGCCGTGCCGTGATGTCCTCGAGTCTGACCGACGCCCCCTCGCCATCAACGTCGATGCCCGTGCCCGTGTTGCTCTCCACCGAGACCTTCTTGGCCACAAGTTCGCTGCCCTTCTCGACGCGGATGCCGGATCCGCTGTTGAACGCGAACACACTGCTCCTGATCTCCGACCTGGCTCCGAGCACCCAGACGCCGGCGCCAGCGCAGCTACGCACATCGACCTTCTCCATGACGACGCTGCCGCCGTCGACGCGAATACCCGGACCGACCCCGTTACGCACGTGGATATCCTGGAGGGTCGCACCCTTGGCCTCGATCAGGATCGCCGCGTCGCCTGTTTTCTGGGGCTTGTCCGGCTTGGAGTGCTCGAAGGTCATCCGGGCGACGGTCGCCTTGTCGGCATCGACAATCGTCAGCACGGGGGCGGCGTAATCTCCGTGAACAATGGTCGTCTTCGCGCTCTTGCCCCTGAGCGTGACACCCGCCTTGAGGGTGATGTTCTCACGGTAGAGGCCAGCCGCGACCTCGATGACGTCGCCGGCGGCTGCCGCGAGGATCGCGGACTCGATCGTTGAATGGTCCCCGGGGACCTTCAGGTGTCGGCCCTGACCGGCGGCCGTGGACACGACGGCGAGAAGTGCGGTCACCACGAGCCACCACTGGCGGGTCCAGGACGGGAGCATGCCGCCAGTGTACCTTTCCCGTCGTGACGGTCGGCGACGATGGCGTCCGCCGGCCAGGGGCCTGGCTCGACGCCCTCAAGGCGGCGGCATGATGAAGCGGCGGGTGGGCGCCGCGGCGTGGACCCTGGCCGCAACGATTGACCCGTAGGCGCGAAGAAACCGCGCCGGAACCGAACGGGAGGGGGTCTGGGGCGCGCGCTTCTCCGCGCAGCCCTCGCCAGATGTAGTATGGCCTACTAACGCCCCACTGGAGAACCCCATGCACCGCCTGTTCCTGTCTGCGCTGACCGTCCTCCTGCTAGTCGGTGCGGCGCCGAGTCAGACCCTCGCGCACAGCGTCTCCGCCAACAGCCTGCTCTACCTCCGCAGTCACTCAGGTGATCCCATCGAGGCCATGAAGACGATATTCTCGGGCGGCGGGCTCTATTCCACCCCCGTAGATATCGACGGCATCATCGACGCGCTGGACGACGGGCTGCAAATGGCCGGTGACATGATGGACCTCGGGGACATCAGCCTCGGCAATTGGCTCCGATCGATCCAGGGGTACGAGGCCGCGCTCACCCGGTTCGAACTCATGGACGGGTTCCCGGAGTTCGACTTCGTCCTCGTGCTGCACACGACGATGGCCGAGCAGATCTACGAGGTCATCTCCGGCAAGCTCATCGAGGGGGCGGTGGCTGACGAGGTCTCGAAGGACGAGATGGAGATGTCGTTCGGCGAGACGTCCATGAACGTCGGTCGCCACGGCGACATGATCATCGTCGCGTCCGACCAGCGCCAGCTTCGCGAGACCATGAAGAACTTCGGCGCGGTCAAGCAAGGCAGCCTCGCCCAATCCCCCGCCTTCAAGCGCGCCATGGGCAGCGACGACGTCCCCAAGTACTGCGCGTTCGTGAACGCCAAGCCGCTGATGAAGATCCTCCGCGAAGAGGCCGGCAGCTGGGGCGGCAACGACTCCAGCGAGTTCGAATTGATCGCCGGCAGCCTCGGGCTGTTCAAGCTGGCGGCGTTCGGATGGAACGAGCGGGACGACACAACCCACATCGCCATCGTGGGGGACGGCAACATCCCCCTGTTCGAGATGCTCGACAGCGGCAAGGGTGGGCACGAGGCGCTGGACATCATGCCAGCGGACGTCGCCTTCGCCATGGCGTGGAACGGTAGCGCGGACACCCTGTGGAAGAAGATCACCGCGTTCCTGCTCGACGACGCCCAATTCCCCATGGCGCCCATGTTCAGGGAGCAGTTGATCTCGCTGCAGAAGCAGATCGGTATCCGGATCGAGGACATCGCGGCCGTGGCCACGGGGGGCATGAGCATGGCGGTGATGCCCGATGACCGGGGGCGCATCGACCGGTTCGAAGAGAACTTCTTCGTCATCATCGGGACCGACGAACCCGAGAAGGCTCAGGCCACCATCGGCGACCTGATGACCAAGATGCTCGCGCCCCGTGGCGGCGAGCTCATGGTCACCAATGAAGGGGATCGCACGTGGTTCCGCGCCAAGATGCCGAACGAGCGCAAGACGCCGTGCATGGTCTTCGACGGCAACGGGATCATCATCGC
Source organism: Planctomycetota bacterium (assembly GCA_013213915.1). GTDB lineage: Bacteria > Planctomycetota. The sequence goes on along the minus strand of JABSRK010000153.1, from coordinate 703 downwards.
CATGGAATCGGCGGCCCGCAGGGCTCTCGAAGCACGCAGCGGCAACTTCCCGACCCTCGCCCGCTACGGCGTCTGCAAGGGACTGCCCCAGCAGGCGTCCGTGTATTCGTACGTCAGCTTGAAGGCCGCCATGGCCCAGGAGAGCCAATTCGCAGCCGCCTACGCGAGCATCCGCGACGGCGCAGGGATCGCAACCGCCATCAACGTCGACCCCGACCGCATCGTGATCCGGACGTCCAAGCCGGTCACGCAGATCCTGGGGGCGTTCGGAGCCGCGGGCGTGATCCACGAGACGCAGAAAAAGGGACGCCGCGCGATCATGAAGGACCTGGAGACCATCGCCAAGGCGTACCGCGAGTACAAGGCGAAGAACGGCAAGGACCCGGCGACCTTGAGCGCCCTCGGTCTCACCGGCGACAAGGCCCTGAACTATCCGCCGAACCGCCCCGCCAACGTCCCGGGCAAGTCATACAAGCTCATTTCCACCGAGGGAGCGGACCCCGAAGACGAGTGGGGCACCATCGTCGTCGTGTGTCCGGATAACCGCTTCGGGCGGCTGGTGGGCTTGCTCAGTGGCGACTCGCGGCCCCTCAGCGAACGCCAATTCCGGACCCAGTTCACCAAACAGCGCGCGCCGAAGTAGCCACCACGAGCGAACGGGCGTCGGACTTGTAGTACCCGTACCTCCGCACACCGCGAGGGG
>JABSRK010000152.1 GCA_013213915.1 Planctomycetota bacterium | reverse complement strand
CATGGTCCCTCACGAGCCCACCGTCCGATTGGAGCTTGTTCAGCGCAGCGCGCCCCTGCTCGTAGACCGGGTCGGAATGGAGGTCTGTGCCCTCGGGCAGGTCGATTTCGGGGCGGACGACATGAAGGAAGCTCAGGGGGTTGCCGTCGGCGAGCGCGCGAGCCTCTCGCGTGTCGACGACGTCGTAGGGGACGCTGGCGACCTGCGCAGCGAGGTCCGGTGGGGGGCGGAGAGCCTGGAGGGGACGCAGGACGGCCATGAGTTCGTGCTCCGAACGGGAGGACCATCCTATCCCGCGGACGTCGCAGCGAAAGGCGCGCGACGTGACGTGCGTACGCTGGCCACGCGACACGCGTGTGGCACCATGGGCGCATGGACGATGAGCTCCTTGGTGCCCTGGAGATCGGCGCCGACGACCCCACTCACGTTTTCCTCTGGTTGCACGGGCTCGGGGACTCGGGGCACGGTCACGGGGACGTTGTGCGTATGTTGTCGTTTCCGGACCCTGTCCGTCCGCGCTTCATCCTCCCGCACGCGCCGAGTCGCCCGGTGACCGTGAACATGGGCACGGTCATGCCGGCCTGGTACGACATTCGCGCTATCGGGGGCGGGCAACATGACATCGGCGGGATCCGCGACGCGGCGGACCGTGTCAGCTTGTTCATCGATCGCGAACAGAGTCGCGGGGTGTCGTCCGAACGCATCTTCGTCTGCGGATTTTCTCAGGGTGGGTGCGTCGCGCTGCACATCGCCCTGCGCTACCCAGATCGACTGGCGGGCGCGGTCGGCTTGTCGACGTACATGGCCGACGTCGCCAGCCTCGATGCGGAGGCCACCCTCGTGAACGCCGACCTGGAGGTGTTCCTGGGCCACGGGTTGCGGGACCCCATGGTGCCGATCTCCGCCATGAGCCACACCAAGGATGCATTGCAACGCTTTGGGCACGACGTCACGTGCGGGACGTACCCTATGGAGCACGCCATCTGCCCCGAGGAGTTGGCGGACCTCGGGGTGTGGGTCGAGCCGCTGCTGTAGCGCGATGCGCCCACGGGTTCAGCCTGGCTACGGGGCTGCGTGAGTCGCACGAGGAGCTCTCCCCATGAGGGCTGACACCAGCGCGGGGGTGTTAGCATGCTCGGGTGGCGGAAGAGGATAAGAACAACTTTGGCAGCTTCGCCGATCTCGCCCGCAGCATGGGCGTGAATCCTGACGACACACCTGATGGCGGTGACGGTACGGGCGGGTCCAAGGGCGGGGAGTGGGAGACAAGATTGGGGGGGCTGCGTTCCCACACACGGGAGGTGATCGAATCGGCCGGCGACGGCTTCGGCCCCATGGCCACCGGTCCCGATTGCTATCGAGATCCGGGAAGCGAGGAGATGGAACTTCTCGCGTCGTTCCGTATCCGCACCGTGTTTCCCGAGCCGGTCGAGACGGCTGCATCCGAGCTTCCGCGCAACCCTGATCCTGCGGACTTCGTCTCCCGCCAGGACCTGCGCGGCGAACGGATCTTCACCATCGACGGAGAAGACGCGAAGGACTTCGACGACGCCATCCAGATCACGCCGCTCGACGACGGCGCCGTCGAGGTGGGCGTCCACATCGCCGACGTAGGGCACTACGTGCGCCCTGGGAATGAGCTCGATACGGAAGCGCTCGCGCGCGGTACGAGCGTCTACCTGCCGGATCAGGTCATCCCCATGCTGCCCGAGGCGTTGTCGAATCACCTCTGCTCACTTGTCCCAGGCTGTGATCGGCTCGCGTTCAGCGTCAAGATGGTGTTTGACGCGGAGGGGCAGCGGGAATCGTACGACGTCCACAAGAGCGTCATCAAGAGCGTGCATCGGTGTACGTACAAGATCGTCCAGCAACTCCTCGATGGAGAAGACAACGGCGACACGCGGGCGCTCGGTCCGATCGCTGAGGACTTGCGACTCTTCGAGACCTGGACGAAGCGTCAGCAACTCCTCCGCGACCGCAAGGGCAGCCTGCGCATGCAGAGTTCCGAGCGCAAGTTCAAGTTCGACGCCGAGCACGAGGTCGAGAAGATCTATCCGTCCGAGACGTACTTCTCCCAGACCTTGATCGAAGAGACGGCGTTGGCTGCCAACCAGGCCGTCGGCGACTACTTCAAGCAACGCGACCTGCCGACGATTTATCGCGTCCATCCACGCAAGGACCAAGAAGAGATCGACGCGGTGACCAAGATGCTGGGGCAGTTCGGCATCCGTGTTCCGAACAAGGACCGTCTGACGGGGCGCGATGTCGGACGGCTCATCCGCGAGTGCCGCCGCCGACCGAACGCAGAGGCGTTGATCGGGCGTGTCATGGGACTCGTGGAGCGAGCCTCGTACGAGGTCGCGAAGGCCGAGGATACGGCTGAGCACTGGGGCCTCGCGCGCGAGCACTACCTGCACTTCACGTCACCGATTCGGCGCTATCCCGATCTCATCGTCCATCGCTGGCTCCATGACGTGATTTCGCGCCGCGGAGCGGCCGAGTCCGAGCTTCTGGCACCCCAGCAGGTGGAGGGCCTGACCGATGTGGCGGGACATTGCAGCGTCCAGTCTGACCTGGCGGGCATGGTAGAGAACGCCTTGGACGATTTGAAGGTGTGTCAGTACATGGACCGTTTCCGAGAGCAGGTGCTCAAGGCGGTCTTGAGGCGTGTCTCGCCTGCTGGACTCGAGGTCTTCCTTGAGGAGCACTACGTCACCGGGTTCATTCCGGCGCGATTGCTCCCCGGCCGCAAGAAGGTCGAGGGGCCCCGCATGACGATCCAGTCCCGTCAAGGCACTCGCGTCTTTGTCGAGGGCTCGGCGATCGAGATCCGCGTGACGGACATCGACTTCGTGCGCCTCCAGGTGCTCTTAGACATCGTCACCTGATCGTTCAGCCCACGGAAATGAGGGCGACGCCGGCGGCGGCGACGCAGGTCCCGATGAGGGTCTGCCAACGCATCGGTTCCCTCAGAAGCCAGCAGGAGATGGGCACCGCGAAGACCGGGGTGAGGGACAGCAGTGCGCCGGCGACGGCCTCGTGGGTTGCGTTGATGGCGACGGTCATGCAAAGAACGCCGAGGAAGGTGCCTAACAACACGGGTTCGACGGCCCGGGCGCGGTCCTGGCGGTGCCGCAGCAGTCCCAGGAAAGAACCGAGTCGGCGCGTCACCGCGGCGACGATCACGAGTCCGACGAGCGCTCCCGTGAGGCGCACGGCCGACACGACGACCGCGCTTTCGCAGGCGACGGTGGGGCCCTTTGAGGTCTGAATTGCGACGGCTTGGGCGACGGCCGCGAGGAGGCCCAGGATGATGCCGCCGCGGATGCGGTTGCCGGAGAGGTGCGCAGACCGGGTGCGCCGGCGTGTGACGTCCATCACCCCGGCGACCACGAGAACGATGCCGGCTATCTGGGGCGCGCGCAGTGTCGGGCCCGTGCCGGCCAGGTTCAGCAGGAGCAGCCAGAGCGGCGCCGTCGCGTGCAGGAGGATCGCCTGGCGGACGCCGATGCGGCCGATGGAGGCGAGCAGGCAGTAGTCGCCGATGGCGAGTCCGATCAAGCCGGACACCACGAGCCACCCGACGGCATCGGGGGTGCATCCAGCGAAGACACTCGATCCCGTGAGAACCAGGACGGTGGCGGTGGACCAGAACAGCATGGCCCCGATCACGGTCTTGAACAGGTTGACCGCGAACGGGCCATGGCGGGTGATCAGGGGCGTGAACCGCGTGCTGGCCCATGCCCACAACGCGGACGAGACGAGGGCGGCCCCGACACCAAGGGACTCGGGGGAGAGGCCGCTCAATCTCTGCTCTTGACCTTTGCGGCTCGGCGGACGAGATCAAGGAGGCGTCGCGTCCGTTCTCGGACGGGTCCTTCGGGGGACGTGCGTATCAGCGCCTCGAGGCGGGAGGCGTCACCCTCGGACGGTTGCCCGGCGCGGACCCCTTTCAGCCACCGTTCCACGTGTCTCTCGAACTCCAACTCGACCTCCACCGCTGGGCTCCGCAGCGAACGGAGGGCCTCGTGTGCGATGTCCTCCTTGGGCGCCCAGCCCTTGACGTCGTCGACGAGTGCGGTGGCGTTGCTGCGGGCACGTGCGAGGTGCCCCTCTTCGATGTCGTGACGGATGTGGCGCAAGCGGCGCGCGAAGAGCTCGTCGATCTCGGACATCAACTCGTCGCGGTCATCGGGATCCGGTCGAGCGAGGAGCAGCGTCCGAGCCCGGGCGAGTTGCCCGCGACCGTAGGCGAATCGGCGGACCTGTCTTTGGATGCCGGTGAGACCCCAGCCCGCGAGGATTCGCCTGGCGCTGGTGATGCCAGGATTGAGGAACCGATTGAGCCAGCCGTCAGGCTGCTGGTCGCGCTGGTTCATCAGGCGGCCGCCGACCGTGCCGTCGGCGAGGATCATCCAGTATTGAGGGGCGGCGGTGAACGCGACCGCGCCTGACACGACCAGCCCTGAGAACCATGGCATGCGCGCAAACACCTGGGCGTCCCGGTCCCCGCCGAGTGACGCGTCGTTCAGCCAGAGGACGACGTCTAAGCCCCGCTCAGCGAGATTCGACCCTCGGCGCAGCAACCGCTCGGCCTCCATCCAGTACTCGGCGTGGCTGTCAAACCCGATCAAGACGACCACAAGGGAGCGGCCGCGGAAGTCGGAGAGCATGCCTTGTCCCGCGTCGTTGAGGACGACGTTCGGGAAGGCGAGGTCCAGGTCAGCCTTGGACACGAACTCAGACCACTGGTCGGGCTGAGCGGGGAGCGTGCATGCGAGCGCGAGGAACAGAGAGACTGCGCGAGCCATGGGCGTCGTTATACTCCCCCTGCCCACCGCGCGGCAGGCGTCATCCTGGTCGACGGCGAGACCGGCGTCGCGCATGACGCGTAGCGCGTTCGTGGATGGGCATGGGCCTTCGCGCAAGCGATAGTCGAACGTCATCTCACCATCCTCGACCGCGTCACGGAAGTGAAGTACACGCCCGCGATCTGGCGCCTCCTTCACGAGCTCCTGCAACGCGAGGTCGTGGGTTGCGACGAGGGTCACCGCGGGGGCGTCAACCATGCCGCGGAGCACGCCTTCTGTGCCGACGTGGCGTTCGTGGGAGTTGGTCCCGGCGAGGATCTCGTCGAAGAGGACGAGGGACCCGTTTCCGGATTGGGCGCGCTTTACGCAGCTCGCGAGCCGCCGCACCTCGGCGTGGAAGAGCGAGGAGCCCCGAGCCAGGTCATCCTGGATGCGCATGCACGTGGTGACGTCGAGCAGGCGGAGACGGAACGAGCGTGCAGGGACGGGCAGGCCGCAGCGGGCCATCACGGCGGCGAGTCCGACTGCCCGCAAGAACGTGCTCTTGCCGCTCATGTTGGATCCGGTGATGAGCAGGAGGCCGCCGAGGTGCGGGAGAGTCAGGTCATTGCCGATCCGATCGGCCGCCGGCAACAGGGGATGGGTGAGATCCTCCGCCGCCATCACGACGTCAGAGACGAATTCTGCTCGGGCGTGGTTCGGGACAGCGGCTGCGTAACTACCCAGCGCCGCGTATGCCTCGACCCGCGCCGCCGCGTCGAGCCAGGAGTCGATGTGACCGCCGTAGCGGCGTTTCCACGCGTGCAGCGCGCGTCGCGCGTGCAGGTCCCACAGCAGTACGACGTCGAACGTAAGCGCCCAGAACATGTTGCCACGCCACGCGAGACGCTCGACCCTCCTGTCGAGATCGGCCACCGCGTCGGACGCGCGCCGGCCCTCCACATGGAGTGCCTGTCGTGCGTCCTGGAGAGGCGGAGCCGAACTCGTGAGTCCATCCTCCACGCAGCGGAGGATGCGGGACCATCCACCGAGCGTGTCGCGCACAGCCTCGAACCGCTCCAGATCTTCTTCCACGTCACGGGCGCGCCCGAGGAAGATGTAGTTGAGCAGCCAGAACAGCGCGAGAGCAGACCACGGGAGGTATCCGAGGATGATGGCCGTGGTCGCTCCGAGGAACAGGCTGGCGAGGCAGAGCTCCCAGCCGACCCGCCAGATCGGATCAGGCTCGGGGGTCGGGCCCCGTCCCCAGCCCGACAGGGAGCGGGTCTTGGTGTCGAGGACCTCCCGGGCTACGGGACCCTTGGCGAGGTGGGTGAGGAACTCTTGCAGTTCGACGTGGAGGGTCTCGCGGCGCGCGTGGTCGGCGGCGAGTTCGCGGACTGCGTCCTGGTTCGCGGCCGGTTCGTAGTTCTCGCCGCCACCGGTGAGCAGGGTGGCGAGAGCATCTCGTCCGAGCGTCGTGCGGGTGGTGTTGACCCGTGCGAAGAGCGAATGTGGGCCGAACAGGTCGAGGTCATCTGCGTAGGGATGCTCCGGGTCTGCGTACGCTGCGCCGTCATCCTGCGCTACTTCCGACCAACGATCTTCGGACCGCGCGAGGGCGTGCTCCCAGAATTGCACCCCGTGGCCGAGTCGGCGTCGCGCGACGGTGCAGCGCTCGCGGTACTGGATCGCGATGATCAGCGCGACGACGCACAGGCCCAGGGTGGCCGTCCAGTGCAGCGGAAGGATGCCGTCCACGCTCATGGACAGCGCCACGACGTCCAGGACCAGGACGGACAGGCCGGCCATGGCCGCGCGGCGCTCCCGTGCTCGGGCGGATTCGTGCTCGGCTCGGCGTTGGCCCAGACGGGCTGTGATGTCCGTGTTCGGATGGCTCACGTCGTTGGCGGCGGGGGACGCCCCGCGAGATATTGAGGCGGCCACCACTGGTCCGGATAGTCGTAGTGGCTGGACGCTGACAGCGGAATGTACGGATCGCGGAGGAATGGGCGCGCCATGCAGACGAGATCGGCGCGCCCTGCCGCGAGGATGGTGTTGGCGTGATCGGCTCCGAGGATGGCGCCGACCGCCATGACCGGGACGCCGACCTCATGCTTGATCCGTTCGGCGAATGGGACCTGATACATGCGTCCGTAGTTGGGGTCCGATCGCGGGGTGTTCCCGCCGCTCGAGACGTCCACTGCGTCGCAGCCACTTCCGGCGAGCATGTGGGAGATCAGGACCGCGTCGTCGCCGGTCAACCCCTCCTCGTCGTCAGGCAGCCAGTCGGTGGCGCTGATGCGGACGGTCAGGGGACGTCCGGAGGGCCAACGATTGCGGACGGCGGTCAGCACCTCGAGCGGATAGCGCATGCGGTTCTCGAGCGTACCACCGTACTCGTCGAGGCGGCGATTAGACGTGGGCGAGATGAAACTCGAGAGAAGATAACCGTGGGCCATGTGTAATTCGATGAGATCGAATCCGGCCGCTTCGGCGCGCTCGGCGGCGCGGACGAACTCATCCCGGACGCGATCCATATCAGCGCGGTCCATTGCCCGGGGCGGCGGCCAGTCCGGCTCGAACGGCTCGGCCGACGGGCCCAGGATCGGCCAGGCGCCGTCGGACAAGGGGACGTCCCGTCTCTCCCACGGATGCGCGCACGAACCCTTCCGCCCGGCGTGTCCCAACTGAATCCCGATGGCGGCGGGCGATTGGGCATGGACGAACTCGGTCACACGTCGCCATGCGTCGACGTGTGCGTTGTCGTACATGCCGGCACAGTCGGTCGTGATGCGCCCGTCAGCCGAGACATTGGTCATCTCGGTGATGACCAGCCCCGCACCACCGACCGCACGGCTGCCGAGATGTACGAGATGCCAGTCGTCGACGGTGCCGTTGGTCGCGGAGTACTGGCACATGGGGCTGACCACGATGCGGTTCTTCAGCGTCAGGTCGCGGAGTCGGAAGGGCGTGAACATCGGGGGAGGCGTGGTGCCATCCGACGCCCGTGGGGCGTCCTCCGATGCGGCGAACTGGTCTGCGACCTGGGCGACCAACTTGGGATCGCGCTCCTGGAGATTGTCGTAGGTGATGCGCTTCGATCGCGTCATCAGGTTGAACGCGAACCGGGCCGGATGCTGTTTCATGTAGCGCGCCGAATTCTCGAACCACTCGAGGCTCGTCTGGGCGGCCTTCTGCAGCTTGAGGACGTCAACGTGCCGAGACTCCTGGTAGGCGGCGAGCACGGCCGGGATGTCGGTGTCACGCCGCGTAGAGAACGCGTCACGCAGGGCGATGGCGTCTTCCATGGCGAGCTTGGTGCCGGACCCGATGGAGAAGTGTGCCGTGTGCGCTGCATCGCCCATGAGGACGACGTTGCCGTGGTGCCAGCGCTCGCATCGCACGGTCGGGAAGGTGCGCCAAACGGAGCGGTTGGGAAGCAGCGGGTGCCCGTCCAGCTCCTCGGCGAACAGTTCCTGGCAGAACGCGACGGTCTCATCTTCGGACGCACTCTCAAGGCCGGCCCTGTGCCACACGTCCTCGTGGCACTCGACGATCCAGGTAGAGAGTCCGTCCTCAAACGGGTACGCGTGAACCTGCCAGACGCCGTGCCGGTCTTCCTTGAAGATGAAGGTGAACGCTTTGAGGGGCTTGGTGGTCCCGAGCCAGGAGAACTTGCACCTTCGCCAGTCGATGGAGGGCTTGAGGTGAGCGGATAGCCGCTCGCGGCAGAGGCTGTTCGCCCCGTCGGCGGCGAGGACGAGATCGGCGTCGCCAATCGTCTCGGGGTCGTCGATGTCAGACTCGAAGTGCATCTCG
>JABSRK010000151.1 GCA_013213915.1 Planctomycetota bacterium | reverse complement strand
TGGGATGTACGGCTTGACCGGTCATCAGGAGCTTGTCCGGGTCGATGCCGCCCTCTTCGACCCGGTCGAACGCTTCGGGAGTCGGTACGAAGATGCGGTCGGCGTTGGCGTCGTACCAGGACCAGTGTCCCGTCACGAGATCGGTGACGACGATACCGAAGGGGGGACGCTTCCCCGTGTTCTTCTCGATGCGTCTCAGGCACCGTACGACCGAGCGCGTCAAGAGCGGATGGGTGCTCACGACGACGTCTGCGTCTTCACCGGCGATGACTCGTCGCAGCTTTCCGGCGGTCGCGGGATACCCCAGGTCGCACATCACCTTGGCGCGCCACGGCCCGTTCCACAGGTGGAACACGAATGCCCACATCCACCGGCACCACTTCATCGCCCATGCGTAGATAGCGGGAGATCGGTTCAGCGGAAACGGCCCGCCGTCGACGAGCCCGTCCCGCATGACCACCTCGACATCGGGTCTGATGTCTTTCATTGCCGCGATGATCGCGACGGACGCCGCCCGGTGCCCGCCTCCGGTGTCACTGAACAGAATCAGGACCTTCATCTGGTGATCAATACCCTGCCAGGGTCAAGAACTTCACCACGACTCTGTTTTGGACGACCGTGTCATCAGCGACCGCAGCGATTCCTGGGCGTCCTTGCCTTCGAACAACATGTCATGGACCTCTTTCGCGATCGGCATGTCCACGCGAAGCTTGCGGGCCAGCGTCATGGCGGCCTGCGTTGTGCCGACGCCTTCGGCGACCTGCTGTGACTTGCGGAGGATGCGTTCGAGCGGTTGCCCTTGTCCAATCCGCTCGCCGACGCGTCGGTTGCGCCCATGTGGGCTGAACGACGTCGTGATCAGGTCACCCATGCCTGCGAGTCCAGCGAATGTCTGCTTCTTTGCTCCGAGCTTCGTCGCCAGCCGCACCATCTCGACGAGTCCGCGGGTGATCAGCGCCGACTTCGTGTTATCCCCGAATCCGAGTCCGTCACAGACGCCGGCTGCGATGGCGATGACGTTCTTCAGCGCGCCTCCGAGTTCGACCCCCAGGGGGTCGGTGTTCGAATAGACGCGGAACCGTTCGGTCGTGAACAGGCGCTGCATCCGTCGCGCGACGTCGCGAGAGGCAGCGCCCACGACGACCGAACTGGGAATCCGTCGGGCCACCTCCTCGGCGTGGCTCGGACCCGACATGATGGCGACGGAGCGTTGCGGGAGCACGCTGCGGATGATCTGCGTTGGTCGCTTCAACGACTCCGCCTCGATGCCCTTCGTCAGCGACACGATGGGAACGCGAGCCGGTACGAACGGTTTGAATGGTGTCAGTGTCTGACGAAGCCACCGTGTCGGTACGGCCGAAACGACCACCCGTGCTCCGCGAACGGCCTCCTCGCAATCTGACGTGAGTGTCAGCTCCGCCGGAAGGGCGACATCCTTCAGGTACCGGGCGTTCTCTCCATCACGCCGCATGCGCTCGACGTTGGCCGGATCGTGTCCCCACATGGAGACACCGTGGCCGTTCTCCGCCAACAGCAAGGCGATCGCCGTTCCCCAGCCTCCTGCTCCGATCACGGTGACCTTCACGCGTGCCCTCTTCCGATCTTCGATTCCGAGCCTTCCACGATGCGACGAATGTTCGCTCGATGCCTGACGATCACAAGCACGGTGATGACGAGGAAGAACGAGAGCCATGACAGTTGGGGGAGTTCGAGCGCGGCCCTGCGCTCCGCGGACAGATACGCCACCGGCAGGACGATGGCCGCCGCGATGCTGCCCAGGGAGACCATCCGGCAGGCGAGGAGCGTGACCCCGAATGCGATCATGGACGCGGCGAACGCCGGCCACGAGACCGCGAGGATCACACCCGAGGCCGTGGCGACGCCTTTGCCCCCCTTGAACCCGAGATAGAAGGGGAAGCAGTGTCCGATGAACGCAGCGGCGCCCATGAGCATGGCGAGGGGCAGGTACTGCGCGATGGGCGCATCCCACTGGGCGAGGACCTCCCGCCCGATCAGGGTTGGTGCGAATCCCTTCAAAAAGTCGAGCAGGTAGATCCCGATGGCCCATCGGGGCCCGAGGATGCGTCCGGCGTTGGTTGCGCCGAGGTTGCCGCTGCCCACGGTCCGAAGGTCGACGCCATCCACCACGCGTACGAGGAGAGACGCGAAGGAAACCGATCCCAGCACGTACGAAGCGAGGATCGCAGAGACCGCGACCGGGGTGCTCATGGCGCGGGATGGTAGCAATTCCTGAAGCGGTCGCTTTGACCTTCCACGAGGACCCTCGGTAGGCTGGGATTCGTCATGGCTCCCCCGCGCAAGTCCGAGCCCCGATCCGCGCCGCCGACGCTGCTGCCTCTCGTGGCAACGCGCCGGGTTGTCGAGGCGCCGCCTTCAGCGCCCAGAGGTCGGGGCTCCCGGTTCCTCATCCTCGCCACATCCTTCGGTCCTCTCGTCGCCGTGGCTCGCTGCGGAGCGGTTCGTGACCTCGCTCAAGTTAGGTGAGGAGATCGATCACTCTCTGGCGGACGAGGATCGGTTCGGGTACGCCCTCGCCCACGGGATGGAACGATAGAAATTTCGGTGACCTTCCGCATTCGTGAGGGCCACGCGTATCATCACCGCCGATGACGCGGACGCTTGCGATCGATACCGGCGGCACCTTCACGGACGCCGTCCGTGACGACGGCGCCGTGCTGAAGGTCGCGTCGACCCCTGACGATCCTTCCCGCGTCATCGCCAGGTTGGCTGTCGAGCTTGCGCCCGATGGGAAGGCGGTGCTTCGCCATGGCACGACAGTCGCTACGAACGCGACGCTGGAAGCCAAGCTGCCCCCGGTCGGACTCATCGTGAACGAGGGTTTTCGGGACCTGCTCGAGATCGGACGGCAGGCGCGTCCCCGACTCTATGATCCCGAACCTCGCCGACCCGGTCTCCCTACGTCACGCCGCCTCATCGCCGAGGTCCCGGGCCGGGTCGGGCCCGGGGGAGAGGTCCTCGAGCCGTTCGACGCGGAGGCCTGCCGGCGGGCTGGGCGTCAATTGAAGCGAGCTGGAGCCCGAGCGATCGCGGTCGTCCTGTTGCACGCCTACGCCAACACGGATCACGAAGACGCCGCCGCCGCCGCGCTGGCGGATCTCGGACTTCCCGTGACGACGAGCGCCAGCTTGAACCCCGAATTCCGCGAGGTCGAGCGTGGGTTGTGCGCGCTGGTGAACGCCGGACTACGGCCGGTTGTCGGTGAGTATCTCGAACGCTTGCAGGCCGCGCTCACCGCGCGGTTCGACGTTCTCGTCATGACGTCGGAAGGCGGACTCCTGTCCCCACACGAAGTCCTGGAAGAGCCAGCTCGCGTGCTCGTCTCAGGCCCCGCCGGAGGGCTCGTCGCTGCGCGTGCATGGGGAGCTGCCGTCGGCGAGCCGCGCGTCGTGACGCTCGACATGGGCGGGACCTCGACCGACGTCGCCTGGATCGACGGGGAGCTGCCGCGTGTATCCGGGCTTTCCATCGCCGGGCACGATATCCGCTTGCCGAGCCTCGAGATTCACACCGTCGGGGCCGGTGGCGGGAGCCTCGTTCGCCTCGATCGAGGGGGCGCGCTGAGGGTGGGGCCGGAGAGCGCCGGAGCGGACCCGGGACCCGCGGCCTACGGCTTCGGCGACGAGCCCACGGTGACGGATGCGAACTTGCTGCTGGGACGCATCGACCCGGAGTTCTTCGCGCTCGGAAGAGACGGACTCGACGTCGGGCGCGCCGAACGCGCGGCCACGCGCCTGGCCAAACGCGCCGGGTTGACGCCACGGAGGCTCTGCGAGGGAGTTGTCCGATTGGCCGACGTGGCGATGACGCGCGCTCTACGGGTGATCTCGCTCGAGCGTGGACGCGACCCTCGGGATGCCGCGCTGGTCGTGTTCGGGGGTGCGGGCGGATTGCACGGCGTCGCCCTCGCCCGCGCGCTCGGCATGCGACGGATCATCGTCCCCCCGAACCAGGGCGTCCTCTCGGCTCAGGGGCTCCTGTGGGCTCCACCGGCGCGGACACTGTCCCGCTCAGTCTTGCTCGACGGCGTTCCGTCTGCCACCGCACGCCGCCGCCTTGCTCGCCCCCTGACGGAGCGGATCCGGGGCCCGCTGCTCGGGTCAGGGGCACGGGCGAAGGACCTGCTGACGACGGTCACACTCGACCTGCGCTATCGCGGGCAGTCGTTTGAGCTCGAGGTGCCCGAAGGCGCTGATCCCGTCGCCGCGTTCCACCGCGTCCACCGTTGTCGCTTCGGGTTCGCTGACCCCGAGCGAACGGTCGATCTGGTGGCGGTTCGTGTGCGTACGGAGGTGGCGGTTGCGCCTCCGGCCATGGCCTCGCTCGGGCGTAGCGGGGGGTCGGATCAGCCGTGCGGACGGGTCAAGAGCGTGGCGCGACGGACGATGATCCCAGTTCACGATCGCGCGGACCTGCGCGCCGGGCACAAGATTGCGGGGCCGGCGCTCGTCGCCGATGGCACGGGCACCGTGTGGCTCGACGCTGGCGCCCGCGCGACGGTGCACCGGACCGGTGCGTTACTGCTGGAGGTCAGGCCATGACGCTCGATCCCGTCGACCTGAACGTGTTTCGCCACCTGCTCGCTGCCATCCCGGAGGAGATGGGCGTGCTCCTGCGACGGTCGGCGTTCTCTCCGAATATCAAGGAGCGTCTCGACTTCTCTTGTGCCTTGACCGGCCCGGACGGTGACATGGCCGCGCAGGCGAGCCATATCCCGGTGCATCTCGGATCCGTCCACGTCACCGGCCGCCATCTGCTCGAGAACGTGGACATGCGACCGGGGGATCTGATCTTGCTGAACGACCCCTATCGGGGCGGGACGCACCTGCCGGACGTGACCGTCTTCGCGCCCGTGTTCGTTCCACGACGAAAGGCGATGACCATGGGCGTGATGTGTCGCGCACATCACGCCGACGTCGGCGGTGCCTGGCCCGGCAGCATGGGCCCGGTCCATGACGTCCACGGTGAGGGGCTGATCATCCCCCCCGTGCGCTTGGTGCGTGAAGGCCAGTTGGACGACGATGTCCTTGCGATGGTGCTTGCGAATACGCGTACGCCGGACGAGCGCAGGGGCGACCTGCTGGCGCAGGCGGCTGCCGTGGAGCTCGGGAGAGAGCGGGTTCTGGAACTCGTGGAGGAGCACGGCGTACGGCGCGTTCTGACCGCCATCGACTCGTTGCGTTCCCATGCGTCACGTGTCACGCGTGCGACCTTGCGTGAGTTACCGGATGGGACGTGGGGTTCCGAGTTGTCCCTCGACGGGCCGGGCACACCGACGATCCGCGTGGCCATCACCAAGCGTCGCGACCGACTCGTCGTCGATTTCGCGGGAACCGATAAGGAGATGGAGGCGCCGTTCAATGCGAATGAGGCGATCACGCTGTCGGCTGTTTTCTACGTCGTGCGCCTGCTCGTCCGCGAAGACCTGCCGACCAACAGTGGGTGCCTCGATCCGGTCACGGTGCGTATTCCTGATGGGTGTCTCTTGAACGCGCGTCCACCGTCGCCCGTCGCCGGCGGCAACGTGGAGACCTCACAGCGGATCGTGGATGCTCTTTTGCTTGCGCTTGCGGATGCCGCTCCCGATCGTCTCCCCGCATGCTCTCAGGGAACGATGAACAACCTCACGGCCGGCGGGCGACGGGGCGATGGTTCGCCATTCACGTTCTACGAGACCCTCGGCGGCGGAGCGGGCGGCGGCCCATCCGGCCCCGGCGTATCGGGCATCCAGACTCACATGACGAACACGCTGAACACGCCGATCGAGGCGCTCGAGGCCGCGTATCCCGTGCTCGTCCGTCAGTACCGTTTGCGGAAGGGCTCCCGTGGTGCGGGGCGTCACGAAGGAGGCGAGGGGCTCGTTCGCGAACTCGAGGCTCGCGAGCGGATGCGGGTCACGATTCTCGCCATGCGCCGCAGCGAAGGCGCGCCCGGGGTGGCTGGCGGCGGCGCCGGAGCGCCGGGTCGCGACCGCGTCCGCACTGCTGACGGGCGCTGGCGTCCCCTCCCGTCGGGACAAAGCGTGACTCTTGATCCCGGTGACGCGGTACGAGTCGAAACGCCCGGAGGTGGCGGCTGGAGAAAGGGTTGAGACTCCCGGCTGCGTGCGCCAAGGTGGTTCGTTGAGGCCCGTGGCCGCGATGGCCGACAAGGGTCATGGGAGGTTCCTTCTGTGATGACGCGACCCCACACCTTGGTTCTCTCCGTTGCGCTCGTGGCCCTGGCTGCGTGCTCATCGGCGCCGCCGGTAGCGGGGGGGCGTCAAGGGCTGCAAGCGATTCGCGAGATGCAGCGGGCGATGACGCCGACCCAGCATCTCTTCGCAGACGCCGACCACAAGCTGCTCTGGAAGGCGGTCAAGGAGTACATGGTTGCGGCGTTCCCGGTCGCCGAGTCCGAGCCTGGTTTCGTCGAGACGGAGACCATGGAATGGGTTGAGTGGCGGCTTCCGCACCGCACCCGTGTCACCGTGGAGCTCGAGAAGGTCAGGACGAACCCCAAGAACGTCGTCATGCTCGTGTGCGCGCTGAAGATCGAGCCATCGCTGCAGCCCGAAGAGCTCTCCACGGGCCGCGCCGTCGACTGGTCTTGGGTTCTCCAGGGACAACGGCGCAACGTGGAAGAAGTGGTCGTCGGGCAGATCTTGCGGCATTACTTGTTGCTGCGCGAAGGCAAGGACCCCAGCGTGCTTCCCCTCGAGGGACCGATTCGGGGTCTCAGCCCGAACGCCGACGGCTACTACAAGGCCGCGAAGGCGACACGCCGCCGCGACAAGTGACCTCGATCGCGTCGGGCTACGACTCAGCGCGCGGTCCCGCGACCCTGTAGAGAATCAGGCCGGGCGACTGGTCCTTCGACCGTTCGCCACGACGATCTCGCCCCGCTTTACGACCGTTCGAACGAAGCTCTCTCCGAAGCGATATGGCACCGAGCGGAGATTCGGGAGATCGAGGACGACGAGATCGGCCAGGCAGCCGGGCGCCAGGGCGCCCACGCGGCCCTCACGGCCGATGGCACAGGCCGCGTTCCACGTGGCGGCGCCGAGCGCCTGGGCCGCGGTCATCCCGTACTTGATGCAGCCGAGGGTCATGACGAGCGGCAAACTGCGCGTCGGGCTCGACCCGGGGTTGAAGTCGGTTGCGAGCGCGCACGCCAGTCCCTCGTCGAGCATGCGTTTGCCGGGCGCGTCCTTGCCGAGGTTCAGGTAGAGGGACGTTGCGGGGAGGAGGATCGGGACGACATTCGCTTCGCGCAAGCGGCGGATCCCCTCGTCCGAGATCGCGACCAGATGGTCGGCGGACAGCGCGCCGACCTCTGCCGCGAGTTCAGCGCCGCCGATGGGCCGGATCTCGTCGGCATGCAGCTTGAGTTTCAGCCCCAGTTCCCGCGCTCTCCCGAGGATGCGCCGGGATTCGTCCACGCTGAACACGTGGTCTTCGCAGAACACGTCGCATGCCTCGGCGAGGCCTTCCTTCGCTACGAGCGGGAGCATCTCGTCCGTCAGCAAACGGATGTAGCCCTCTCGGTCGTCTCGGTACTCGTCGGGGATCTCGTGGGCGCCGAGAAACGTGGGCACGAGATCGAGCGGGTGCTCGGTATTCGCGCGGCGGATCGCCCGCAGCGACGCGATCTCCGATTCGGTGGAGAGGCCGTAGCCCGACTTCGCTTCGATGGTCGTGGTCCCAAGCTCGAGGAAGCCGTCCAGTCGCGCGAGGAGGTCTTCGGTCAGTTCGTCCTCCGACGAGCCACGCAGCCGGCGCGCCGAATTGCGGATGCCGCCTCCGGCCTTCGCTATCTCCTCATAGGTCTTGCCCTGGTTTCGGAGTTCGAACTCGTCCTCGCGCGTGCCCGTGAAGACGGGATGGGTGTGCGGGTCGACGAATCCGGGGACGACGAGGGAATCGCCGAGCTCGACGAAGTCAACGGCGGGGTGACGCGCGCGTAGTGCATCGGGTTGGTCCGCCTCGCGGATGATCCCATCGTCGACGAGGATGGCCCACCCACCCTCCCGCACTCCAGCGTCACCGAGAGCCTCTGCGTTGCGCGGCCCCTTCACGCCCGTGTCCAGCGTTGCCCACGTGCCACGACTGCCGAATATGCACCGCATGGCGGGGACTATACTCCCCGGCCATGCACGCGGGGGGCCTGGCACGGAACCGCAGGGCGGCCGGCTGAAACGTCCTCGCGCCGCCCAATTTCCCGAGCCCTTTGCCACCTCCGGAGCCGTATCCGGCAGCCAGATCTGCCTGTTTTTGGCCTTCCGGCCGATTGTGGGCGAATGCCGGGAATCCACATCC
>JABSRK010000150.1 GCA_013213915.1 Planctomycetota bacterium | reverse complement strand
GCACGACCTCGACCGTCCGATACACGACGGGTCCCAGCGACAGCGCAACGCCGCACAGAATCAGCCCGGCGATGGCGATCGGAACGATCGCTCCGTCACCCCAGGCGGTCTCCCAGGTCATGATCGTCGCTGCCCCCGTAGCCCACCCGGGCCAGATCCACGGCACCGTGGCGCACAGCAGGAACACGGGCCCGAACAAGCGATGCAACCGGAAGAAACCGGTCACCGCGCTCTCACCGGTCGCGAGCGTGTACCGCTCAATCTCCATGTTGATGAGGAACTGGATCGTCACGCCGATGGAGCACGCCCAGAACAGGTCGAAGCCGTGCTTGACCGTCAGGTGCGGCCAGATGATGAACTCTCCGCTCCCGACCGCGAGCCCGGCGAGAATGACGCTCGGTCCGATCATGCGCCGCAGCGACACCGGTTCCGGCATCGTGCGCAGACGTGGCGGCGGGAGGTTTCGATCAGGCGGCTGGACAGGTCCCATGGGCGGCCCGCCATGCTACAGGGTCGGAGAAGACGGGGCTCCCACGAGGGCCGAGCAAACCCGGTCGCACATCTCGGACGCTAGCTGACTCGAAAGGGACCGAACTGCTGTGTCCGTTCCTTCGATGTCTGCGTCACCGGATCAACGGCTCCGAAGTCGAGGTTCCAGGTAACGCACGAGCGGAAGACCTCCACATCGTCACGCTCCAGGGTGAAGTAGAGATCGGGCTTCGTCTCCAGCGGTGTATCTGCCGTGTTGAATTCGAGCCTGGAGAACAGAAAAGAGGCCGTGCCTGCTTCATCAAGCGTGGACGATCCGAGAGCGTCATCCACCACGGGGTCCTTGTCGAAGACTCGTGCGACATACCCGGATCCGCTCAAGGGCTCCCCCGATGCGGATTCGAACGTCGCGATGACCTTGTAGAGGCCGGCCATGCTCTCGTACTCCGACGGTGGCCCGCCGGCGTCAGTTGTTGTTGCGACGGCGACGGCGGTTGTTGTTCTCGCCATCCTTGGGCGGCGGGGGCAACACCAGCACGCGGACGATCTTCGCCTTTGGTAACGCCTGGCCCAGCTTCGCGACGCCCTCCTCCGTCACCTTGGTCTCCCAGACGGTGATCCGCTCCAGAGACTTCATGGTGGCCAGGTGGGCAAGACCGCGATCGGTGATCACGGTGCCGTACAGGTTCAGCGATCGCAGCTCGGTCAGCTTGGTGAGTGCTCGAAGTCCGCTGTCGGTCACCGCGGTCTGCCGCAGGTCCAGGCGCGTGAGGCGCTTCATGCGCGCGATCGACGCCAGGGCGCGGTTGGTGATCTTCGTCCGGGCGAGGACAAGATGCGTGACGCGATCCTGGATGTACGCAAGGCCCATGACGATCTTGTCGGTGACCTGGTCCTCGTTGGCGTGAAACGCGACGCGCAGGAGCGGGCTGTCCTTCATCGCGGGAGAGATCTGGCCGACCTTTCCGGCCGCTTTGGCGATGACCGACGATTTGAGCGGCTCGAGCCCCTCCCCCAGCCGCGCGACCGGCTGGAGTACGAGGGGTATCGCGACCTCGACGACCTCCCGCTCGGCCACCTCCGCCGCGACCTCCGGACCGCCCGTGCCCGTCCATGACCCGAACGTCGCGCCCTGCTTGATCCAGCGCTCGAACGTGCTCTGCTCGGTCAACGTGAGCGCCTTGCGCTTGCGCGGCATGAAGTCCCTGTCCTTGCTGCCCAGGGTCGTGAGGATGTAGAGAAGGCTGTCTTCCGGATCGCCGGGCTTGACGACGCGCTCGTTGTTGCTGCCGAGCATGATCCAGCCCTTGCCGTCGAGACGCAGCCCACCCTTGGGGTTCTGTGTCAGGCCCTGTGGGTCCTTGTAGGGAGCGCGGTGGCATTCCACGCACGACCGCTCGAAGATCGGCCAGACGTGCTCTTCGAAATCGACCTTGTCCTGTCCGGGCAGCGCAGCCGCCACCACGAGCAGCGCGCTCGCGAGCATTGAGTAACGCATGACGCCCTCCCTCGGGATCAGAAGATCGCGGTGACCGGCTTGCCCTTGTGGGCGATCTGGAACGGCCGTCCCGACGGTGAGTGCAGCACCTTGTCGGTGGGGAGCCCCAGCGCATACGCGATGGTCGCGTTGAGGTCCGGCACGAGCACCTTGTTCTCGATGACCTCGCGGCCCTCGGGGTCGGTCTTGCCGTACGCCTGGCCACCCTGGATGCCCCCACCCGCCAGGACGCAGGAGAACGCCTTCGGATAGTGGTTGCGCCCGTTGCCGCGGTCGGCGGTGATGTCGGGCGTGCGACCGAACTCGGTCGCCAGGACCACGAGCGTCTCATCCAGCAGCCCGCGGGCTTCCAGATCCGCGAGCAGCGCCGACAGCGCACGATCGAGCGGAGGCAGCTTGTCCTCCATCTGACCGAAGTTGTCGTTGTGGGAATCCCAGCCACCGCTGACCACCTCGACGAAGCGGACACCGTGCTCCACGAGCCGACGCGCGAGCAGGCAACCACGACCGAAGCGGTCGTTGCCGTAGGCGCCCTTGATCGCATCCGGCTCCTTTTCGATGTCGAACGCACGCAGGTCAGTGGACCCCATGAGTTTCACGGCCTGGTCGTACATCTCGCTGTAGGAGCGCACCTGCTTTTGCTTGAAGCGTTCGGTGAACGCCTTGTTCATCTTCGCCACGCGATCGAGACGCCGGTGGAAATCCTCGTCGCTGATGGTGTCCGAACGCGTGCTGTTGGCCAATCCGTCTTGGGGATCGCCGATGGGCAGGGGTGCGTACGCGGATTCCATCCAGCCAGCTGTGGTGTAGCGCCCACCGCCGACGGTCACATATCCGGGCAGCGTCTTGTTGAGGCGCCCGCCAAGCCGGTTGACCCAGCTGCCGAGACTCGCGTGGGCAATGGTGCCGCGCGGCTCGTAGCTGGTGTGCATGAAGTACTGACCCTGGGCGTGGGCGCCCTGCGTCGAGCTCATGGAGTTGAGGACGACGCACTTGTCCATGTGACGGGACAGATACTTGAGGTGCGAGGAGATGAGGACGTCGTCCGCGCTCGTCCTGATCGCCTCGGTGGGCCCCTGCGTCGCGGCGCCAGGCTTCACGTCGAACGTGTCGAGATGGGTCATACCTCCCGACATGAAGAGGTAGATCACGTTCTTCGCCGGGCTCTTGCGCAGCAGGGACGCCGGAGAGCCGACCGCCGCCTGTGACAGCAACGGCATCGCACCGAGGCCCAACAAAGTGCTGGCGGCTCCGGACAGGAACCCGCGACGCGAAACGTCGTCGGCATCGTGGAATATCTCACGGAGTGTCATGTTCGTGTCCTCGCGTCTACTTGATGAAGCGGAACTCGTGCGTGTTGACAAGCGCCCACACCAGGTCCTCAACGCCCCTCGCCACATCGCGGGTGATGTCGTTGCGCCATAGCGCCCGCTCCGCCGTCGTCGACGGCCTGTTCAACACCGCGAGGTATGCGGCGTTGATCTTCGCAGTCACTCCGCGCGCGTCGCCAATCTCCTGCATGACCGTGGAGGCTGGCGCGAGCACGTAGTCCTCGACAAAGCCGTTCATGAGGTTCAGCACCTGGGGAACGGTCGGATCCTCATGGGAAGTCTGGATCTGCTCGCGGTCGGATTGCCCGAACTCGCGGATGAAGTGACCATCCGGTGTCGGCTGCGGCAATTCGGAAGCGCGGCGCAACGGGACACGTCCGGCGGCCCCACGACGCCGACCCGGGCGCCGCCGACGATCCGTGTCGATGCCGAGCTTCTTCAACTCGCCCTTGATCCGCGCGACCGCCGCCGGGTCACGCCGACGCTGCGCACGCTTCAGCTCGTCGAGCAACGGACGGACCTTCTTCCTGCGATCATCTGAGCGGTCCCTGCGCTCCCGCTCCATCATCTGGCGATACTTGCGCGGGTCGCTGTACCGCAGGGCCTCGCGCTCGATGTACGCCTTCAACTCCGCATCCGTCATGTTGCGCATGAGTTCGTTGCGAGCGTAGACAGTCTTCGCCTTCTCGTCCGGCGTGCCGATGGTCGAGTCGAGGTCGTCGATCACCAGGGTCAGCATGGAGTCCCAGATCTGCTCTGCGGACATGCGTCGCACAAGCGGTCCTGTGAAGTGGAACGGCTCACCCGCCACCGGTTCAACAACCGCCGCCTCGCGCTGCCACGCGTTCGTATTCAGCAGAACGCGCAAGAACCCTCGGAGGTCATACTTTGCGGCGACCATCATCTTCTCGAGCTGAGCCATCAACTGCGGGTTGGACGGCTGGGTCTTCTCGCGGATGTCGTCCACCGGCTCGATGAGACCGAGCCCCATGGCGAACTTCCACATGCGGTTGGCGATCACCTTGGTGAACCGGGGATTGTCGGGCGAGGTCAGCCACTCGGCGTACTGCTTACGCGAATCGACTTCGGGGAAGTTGTCCCGGGACCGACCGCGACGGGGGCGACGTGTGCGGCGGGAGCGTTGGTTCGGCTCGACAGCCTTCGACTTCACCTCAGGGGTTGTTCCGAAGATGGTCTTGGCCTTGACGATGGACCGCGGCTTCGCGTCGTCGTACTTGTACTCCTTGGGCAGGCGCGCAAGTCCTGATCCGTCGCCGCTGATGCCTTGCTGAAGCGGCTGGATGAGCCGACGGCGGATCCCCCTGACCGCCTGCTCGCCGTGAGTGCTGCTCACCTCACGAAGGATGCCCTGGACACGCCGCATCCCGGATGCGTCGCCCCGACCTGACTGGAACTGCATGCCGCCCGTGAAGGCTGCCATCTCGTAGAACTCCTTCTGAGTCCACTTGTCGAACGGATGGTTGTGGCACTGAGCGCACTCGAGCCGCGTCCCGAGGAAGACACGAACCGTGTTCGCCATGTTGTCTTCGGGCATCCCGCGGTCGCGCAGGTAATAGCCTGTCGCCCCGTTATCAGCCGCGTGCGCGAAGCCGTCCGCTTGGAGCATCTCGGCGACCAGCTCGTCGTATGGCTTGTTCTGGTTCACTGAATCCTTGAGCCAGTGCATGTACGGCTCGCCCGAGACGCGACGGTTGAGCCGCGTCTTCACGCGCAGCAGGTCAGCCCACCAGTTGAACATGCGGCTGGCATGCCCTGGCGAGTCCAGCAGTTGATCGATCAGTGATGCCCGCTTGTCGCGGGACCGATTGCTCAGGAACGCATCCGTCTCCAACGCCGTCGGGATACGACCGACCAGCGTCACGTACGTCCTGCGCAAGAAGGTCGCGTCATCCGCAATGGCGTTCGGCTTCATCCCCGCCTGCTTCAGGTCGGACAGAACGATCCGATCGATTACTGCGGCCTCTTCCTTCACGGAGATCCCGGTGGGATCGACAGGCATGTCCGTCAGCGAAACGGGCAGGACAGCGAGCAGCGCAGCGGCGGCGCCAGGCAACAGGATCTTCAGCATCTGGAAGCTCATGCAGGTCTCCCCACCGGATTGCCTCGCAGCGAAGCGCCGAGACGATCGGGTCATCACACCTTCTACGCTTGGGCGGGCCCAAGTTTTCGCTCGGGACCCTGGCCCTATCTTCCTGATCGGCAGCAGTCGCGTCTCGCTGAAAACTGGGGGTCGGCGGGCAAGACCGGGAGGGCAGGGCGGCAAACCGCCCCCAACTCCCTTCAGAGCAGGGAATTGCGTACGATCTGGGCCATGCGCGCCATCGTTGTCGGACTTGCCCTCGCCTCCCTGGCCCTGGCCCAGGATCGGCCGAACATCCTCCTGGTGGTCACCGACGACCAGCGGTGGGACCACCTGGGCCTGGACCACCCCCACCTGCGAACGCCATCCATGGACGGACTGGCCGCGGGGGGGGTGCGCTTCCGGCAGGCATTCGTGACCACGTCCATCTGCGCCGCGAGTCGCGCGAGCCTGCTCACGGGCTGCTTCGAGCGGACCCACGGCTACTCGTTCGGGACGCCCCCCCTCGCCCGTCGCTTCACGGACGCGGCCTGGCCGCGCCTACTCAGAAACGCCGGCTACCACACCGGCTACGTCGGCAAGTTCGGCGTCCGCGTGCAGAAGGGCGCCCCCCAGGAGATGTTCGACGTCTTCCGTCCACGCGGCGTGCCCTACTGGAAGAAGCAACGCGATGGATCGCGGCGCCACCTCACCGACATCACGGGCGCCGATGCCTGCTCGTTCATCAAGGAGGCGCCAGGCAAGAAGCCCTGGGCCCTGGTCGTCGGGTTCAACGCACCCCATGCGGAAGACAGCAACCCCGACCAGTACATCTGGCCCGAGACCGAGGACAAGCTCTACGAGGACATCGACGTTCCTCAGCCGCCGCTGTCCGATCCGGAGTTCTTCGCTGGCCAACCAGAGTTCATCCGGAAGTCTCTGAACCGCATCCGCTGGAAGTGGCGCTTCGACACCGAGGAGAAACGCCAGCGCATGACCAAGGGGTACTGGCGGATGATCTCGGCCATCGACCGCAACCTGAGCGCCATCGAGCGAGCGAGCGATGGCCCTCGCAAGACCGTCGTCATCTTCATGAGCGACAACGGCTACTTCCTCGGCGACCGCGGCTTCGCCGGAAAGTGGCTGCCGTACGAAGCGTCGCTCCGCGTGCCGCTCATCATCAAGGGTGTCGTCGGGACGGAGCGACGCGACGGCGTTCGTGACGAGACCGTTCTCAACATCGACATCGCACCGACGATCTGCGAGATCGCCGGAGTCGAACCCCCCGCGTCATACCAGGGGAAGAGCCTGGTCCCGATCATCACGGGCAAGACGCCGAAGTGGCGCGAGGAGTTCTTCTTCGAGCACCTGTTCAACCACAAGGACATCCCCAAGCTCGAGGGGGTTCGCACGGGACGGTTCAAATACGTCCGCTACTTCGAGCAGGACCCGCCCCACGAGGAGCTGTACGAACACACGGCCGACAAGCTCGAGGTGAAAAACCTCGCTGGCGATCCGAAGATGCGCCCGGTGCTGCAGCGCCTGCGCGCGCGCTGCGACTCCCTGCGCGAGGAGTACAAGGAGCAAGGGCAGAGGAAGCGAGCGCGGCGATCGAAGAAGCGCCCGAACGTCGTCATGATCATCGGCGACGATCAGCACTGGTCCGACTACGGATTCATGGGCAGCGAACTCGTCAAGACACCGAACCTGGACCGGCTCGCCGAGCAGGGGCTCGTCTTCGAGCGCGGGTACGTCCCCTCCAGCCTGTGCTGTCCATCCCTCGCTTCACTCGCCACCGGGCTGCTCCCCCACCGGCACGGGATCACGGGCAACGAACCGCCCCGGCCATCAAAGAACGGCCCCGTGAAGGACCGGACCGGCTACCAGCAACAGGTTCGCGACATGATCTCCCTCATCGACCGCGTCGATACGCTTCCCCGCATGCTGCGCCGCGAAGGGTACTGGAGCCAGCAGACCGGCAAGTGGTGGCTCGGTAGTTATCGTCGCGGCGGATTCACCCACGGAATGACACACGGGGATCCGAAACGCCGAGGCCGCCACGGAGACGACGGGCTCCGGATCGGGCGCGAGGGCCTGAACGAGGTGTGGGACTTCGTCGGCCAGGCAGCAGATCGACCCTTCTTCCTCTGGTACGCGCCGTTCCTTCCGCACGCGCCGCACAACCCGCCGCGGCGGCTCCTGAAGCCCTACCAGGACGGGGCTCCGACGATCCATGTCGCCCGCTACCGCGCCATGTGCACCTGGCTCGACGAGACCGTCGGTCAGCTCGTGAGGGGACTCGAAGAACGGGGCCTCGCTGACGACACGCTGTTCGTCTTCGTGTGTGACAACGGTTGGATTCAGCGTAAAAACCGGGGCGGCTTCGCACCGCGCTCGAAGCGGTCTCCGTACGACGGCGGCCTGCGAACCCCCATCGTGATCCGCTGGAAGGGGCGGGTCGAACCGGGGCGTGTCAACAAGCCAGTCATGAGCACGGACATCGTCAGCACGCTGCTCGCCGCGCTCGGACTCGAGATCCCCGAAGGCCTCGGCATCGATCTCTTGAACGCCGACGCCGTGGCGCGTCGAGGCCCCCTCCTCAGCGCCGTATTCGGCCACAACGCGGTCGACATCCACCACCCGGAATCCAACGTCACCCACCGCTGGGCCGTCGAGGATCGATGGAAGCTCATCCTTCCCCGCGAGGGCAAGCCCGAGTTGTACGACGTCGTCGCCGATCCCGGCGCGACGGCCGACCTCGTCGGCGCCCACCCCGATCGCGCGCTGACCCTGCGCAAGCGTCTTGATCTCTGGTGGCCCGCGGCCCGCTAGGCCCGATCAACTCCCAGGAGGGGCGGCTGGCCCCGGCGCTGTTTCAAGCATCTCCGGAGGCGGAGCTGGCGTGGCGCAAGTGGATCGCACGCTTATTGCAGAACTCCCTCAGCCACGAGACGTTTGGCCAGGAATTTCGCAAACTTCTCAGCAACCCGCTTCGTGTAATGACAGTCATCCAAGAAGTTGTCCAGCGTCTTGTCGATTTGGGACGCGACATCGATGAGAGGCACGTTCGATTGTTGAGCCACTCTCGTCGTCACTGCGTTGTAAGCCGCCATCGCGTCACGCAAAGACCGGGTAGTGGGGATCTCCTGCTCGAAGAAGCTCTTTTCCGTGAGGAAGATGAACTTCCGGAACACAAGCACGTCGTTTTCCTCGAGCGACATCCGTTCACGGTAGATGGAGGGCTGCGTCAGCAGGCACACCTTGGCGCCGGT
>JABSRK010000015.1 GCA_013213915.1 Planctomycetota bacterium | reverse complement strand
GTTGCGCAGGACGTCCCTCCGGCGTAGATGCGGGCGCCATCCGGCGACGCGACAATCCCGAAAGGGAAGACGGCTCCGTAGGTCCCGCCGAGGCAAGGCGAGAGTGGGATGGTCGCGACGGGTTGCAACGATGGCGAGAGGCACGTGACGGTTCCGCTGGAGCTGTTGTTGACATACACGTGGCGGGTCTGCCCGGACGTGTCGAGCGTCA
This sequence comes from Planctomycetota bacterium, assembly GCA_013213915.1. Classification (GTDB taxonomy): domain Bacteria; phylum Planctomycetota. Next base: position 24,288 of record JABSRK010000015.1, on the reverse strand, counting down.
AAGCGATGTCCTCCGGGTAGTGCCCGACGGTGCCAGTGGCGACAAAGGACCCCGTCGACAGGTCGATCTTCATGATCTTGTCGTTGTTCCAGGTCGGCGCCCAGGGAGCCGGGGGGAGTGGCCAGGGCGCGAGGTCGCCGCACAGGCTGACGTATGCGTGAGACCCGTCCGGGTCGTAGGTGATGCCGAACGGGTTGTCCGATGTCGTGGGGTCGCCGTCGGAGAGATCAAGTGTGGTTTGGAGGGACTGTGCGTGCAGGGACGCACACAGCGCGAGCAGGGCGTAGAACGTGCCAGGACGCATGAGTCGCATCTCCCGAGGCGCGGGTAGCGCCGGCAAAGACGCGAGGTCGAAGTCACCGTTGCCCCGGAGCGGGACCCGACCTCGGGATCCCGGGGGCGCTCCCTCTCCGCCGGGTTTCCTGGCTCGTGGTTCGTCCTACTGGTCGCCCCCTTCCCAGCGCGTGGCTGCGCCAGTGGGTCTCAGGCGACGTTCGTTCCCACTTACAGTGGCGGGTCCGCGATGGATTTACACCATCTTCCCCGTTCGATGAGGGGCCCCACGATCCGCGCGGGGCGTCAGGATGCTACAGGGCAGGTCCTTGCCCGAAAAGGCCCGCGTGGGCAAAGGAACGGCGGGCATGCTGGCCGAAAGATAGGTGGAGATTAGACTTGCCCAGGGAATTGCGGCCATTCGGGAGTGGATGACCATCTTGGCTGCGGAAGCTGCTTCAGGCACAGAGAGCCACACCTTCGAGGTGGCGAGCCCCGACGTGGGCCAGCGGCTAGACGTCTATCTCCATATTCGGCTGCCGGACCACTCTCGTGCTTACCTGAAGGACCTGGTGAAGGCCGGGCAGGTCACGGTCGATTCCAAGGTGGTCAAGCCCAGCCACCGGGTGTCCCTCGCGGAGCGCGTCGTCGCGAACGTGGCGCCCCGCGCCCACGAGGCCAGGCTGAAGCCTCAGGACATCCCCATCCATATCATGCACGAGGACGCATCTTTGCTGGTGGTCGACAAGCCAGCCCAGCTCGTCGTCCACCCGGGGAACGGGCGCCGGGACAACACGCTGGCGAACGCTCTCGCCTTCCACGTGTCGGACCTCTCGGACATCGGTGGCGGCATGCGCCCAGGAATCGTCCATCGGCTGGATCGTGACACGTCGGGGGTCATGGTGGTCGCCAAGACCAACCAGGCCCATTTCGCGCTCGCGACCCAGTTCCAGGAACGTACCACCAAGAAGGAGTACCTCGTGATCGTCGAGGGCGAGCCGAACCTCGATGGTGACGTCGTGACGCACCCTCTTGGTCGTTCTATCCATGATCGCAGCAAGATCGTCGTGGATGAGGGCGCTGGGCGGCCCGCCGAGACCCGTTACGAGGTGCTGGAGCGGTTCAACGGCTTCGCCTATCTACGGTGTTCGCCGAAGACCGGCCGCACGCACCAGATTCGTGTCCACCTGAGGTCGATCGGGCATCCGGTCGTATGTGATTCGGTGTACGGAAAGCGCGCACGGCTGAAGCTCTCGGATCTGGGCGCGGTCGAGTCAGGCTCCGACTGCGAGCGTACGTTGATCGAAAGGCAGGCGTTGCATGCGCACCGCTTGAGCATCTTCCACCCGGTGGAGGGGAGGACCGTCACCTACGAGTCTCCGCTCCACGACGATATGAAGGGCCTGCTCGAGGCCCTACGAACCCACCGCGGCAAAGCGGTCAGGAGAACGTGATGAGCAACGCTGAAAGGCTCCTCGGTCTGGTGCAGGACGAGGTCGACACAGAGACCTGGAAGTCCCTGCACTGGGAGGGCTCCTTCAAGGAGTATCTCGACCTTTGCTACGAGAGACCGCTCGTGGTTCGTAATGCGTTCCAGCGAATCTACGACATGATCATGTCGTACGGATTCGACGAGTACACGGAGCACAAGGACCGGCGCATCCGTTATCGGTTCTTCAGTGACCCGGAAGGTGTCGGTGACGACGCGATCTACGGGCTGGACTCGGCACTGATGCGACTCGTCGACACCATGAAGGCCGGCGCGCACGGGTATGGACCCGAGAAGCGCATCATGCTCCTGCACGGCCCGGTAGGCTCGTCGAAGAGCACGATCGTGCGCTTGCTGAAGCGGGGCCTCCAGCAGTACTCCCGGAGCGAGGAAGGCGCACTCTACACCTACTCGTGGGTGTTCGACAACGGCGAAGAGATCCCGTGCCCCATGAACGAGGAGCCGTTGAAGCTCATCCCTGAGTCGGTGCGCGGCAAGATCATGGACGAGCTCAACGAGCGCTGCGATCGCGAATTCGCGCTCAAGGTGATCGGCGACCTCAATCCCATGAGCCGCTACTACTACAACGATTTCATGAAGCAGCACGACGGGGACTGGACCAAGGTGCTGGAGCATGTCAGGGTGCGCCGCCTCGTACTGTCCGAGAAGGACCGAGTCGGAATCGGGACGTTCCAGCCAAAGGACGAGAAGAACCAGGACTCGACCGAGCTCACCGGCGACATCAACTATCGAAAGATCGCCGAATACGGTTCTGATTCAGACCCGCGCGCGTTCAACTTCGACGGAGAATTGAACATCGCGAACCGCGGTATCTGCGAGTTCATCGAGATCCTGAAGCTCGACGTGGCGTTCCTCTACGACCTGCTCGGAGCGACGCAGGAGCACCTGATCAAGTCGAAGAAGTTCGCCCAGACTGACATCGACGAGGTCATCATCGGGCACACCAACGAACCCGAGTACAAAAAGCTCCAGAACAACGAGCTCATGGAGGCCTTCCGTGACCGGACGGTCAAGATCGACGTCCCTTACAACCGTACGCTGCGTAACGAGGTGAAGATCTACTCGCGAGACTTCAATGAGGAGAAGATCCAGGGGAAGCACATCGCGCCCCACACCATCGACATGGCGGCGCTCTGGGCCGTTCTCACCAGGTTGGAGGAACCGAAGAAGGCGAACCTCACGCTGCTCCAGAAGGCGAAGCTCTACAACGGCAAGACGTTGCCTGGCTTCACCGAGGACAACATCAACGAGCTCAAGAAGGAGACCGTGCGCGAGGGTATGGATGGTATTTCGCCCCGGTTCATCCAGGACAAGCTCTCGAATTGCCTCGTCAAGCAAACGGGGAGCCGTTGCATCAACCCGTTCATGATCATCAACGAGATCGATGCGGGCCTCGACAACCACAGCCTCATCACCGATGAGGAGAAGAAGCGCCGCTACCGCGAACTTCTGTCCGTCGTGAAGGAGGAGTACGAGGACCTGGTCAAGAATGAGGTCCAGCGCGCCATCTCGGCTGACGAGGAGGCGATCAAGCGCCTCTGCGCGAACTATCTCGACAACGTCAAGGCTTACACGCAACGCGAGAAGGTCCGCAATCCGTTCACCGGTGAGCAGGAGCCACCCGACGAGCGTCTCATGCGGTCGATCGAGGAGAAGATCGACATCACGGAATCCAAGAAGGACGACTTCCGTCGGGAGATCATGAACTACATCGGTGCTCTCGCCGTAGAGAACAAGACGTTCGAGTACTTGACGAACGAGCGCCTCCATCGTGCGCTCGACCTGAAGCTGTTCGAGGACCAGAAGGACTCAATCAAGCTGACGAGCTTGCTGTCCAACGTCGTAGACAAGGGCACCCAGGAGAAGATCGAGGTCGTCAAGAAGCGCCTCATCGACAATTTCGGGTACACGGACGAGAGCGCAACCGACGTCCTCAACTACGTCGCGAGCATTTTCGCCCGCGGAGACGCGAAGGAGTCCTGATGGTCCGGCGGATCGAGACGGACTACCAGCGCTTCCGGCAGATCGTCCGCGGGCGGATCAAGCGGGATCTCCGGAAGTACATCTCCAACGGAGAGTTGCTCGGGCGCCAGGGCAAGGAGACAATCTCCATCCCCATCCCGCAGATCGAACTGCCACGGTTCACCTTCGACACCGGTGAGCAGGACGGCGTCGGTCAGGGTGGCGGGGACCCGGGCGACCCGGTGGATGGCGATGGTGAGGGCGGCCCAGGGGAGGCGGGGGACGGGGAAGGCCAGCACACCCTCGAGGTGGATGTCCAGCTTGACGAGTTGGCGCGGATCCTGGGCGAGGAGCTCGAACTCCCGAACATCCAGCCGCGCGGTAATGCCGACATCGCGGCCGAACGCGACAAGTACACGGGCATCCGGCGCATCGGCCCCGAGAGCCTCCGCCATTTCAAACGCACCTACAAGGAGGCGTTGAAACGACAGATTGCGATGGGGACGTATGACCCCGACAATCCTGTCATCATCCCGGTCCGCGAGGACCGCCGCTACCGTTCGTGGAAGGTCAAACACAACCCCGAGTACCGCGCGGTCATCCTCTACATGATGGACGTTTCCGGCTCGATGGGCACCGAGCAGAAGGAGATGGTGCGCATCCAGGCGTTCTGGATCGATACATGGCTCAGGTATCAGTACAAGGACCTGCAGACGGTCTACATCGTCCACGACGCGGTCGCGAAAGAGGTGACCCAGCACGAGTTCTTCCATCTGCGGGAGAGCGGTGGCACGAAGATCTCGTCGGCGTACCAGCTCTGCATGAACACCATCGAGGACCGATTTGGAGGGGACGAGTGGAACATCTACCCGTTCCACTTCTCGGACGGTGACAACTGGAGCGGCAAGGACACGTCGACGTGCATCCAACTGTTGCGTGAGCAGATGTTGCCGATCAGCAACGTGTTCTGTTACGGGCAGGTGAAATCCGCGTATGGGTCGGGCCAGTTCAAGCGAGACCTCGATCAGGCGTTCGGAGAGGATGACCGCATCATCACGTCGGGCATCCCCGACCGTGACGGGATCTTGCAGTCCATCAAGGACTTCCTGGGGAAGGGTCGATGAACCTGACTCCGGAGCTCGCCGAGTATCACGTCAAGATCCGCGACATCGCGCGTGAGTACGGTCTCGATTTCTTCGAGACGATCTTCGAGATGCTTGACTTCGATCAGATAAACGAGGTCGCCGCCTACGGTGGGTTCCCGACGCGTTACCCGCACTGGCGTCACGGGATGGGTTTCGAGCAACTGGACAAGGGGTATCGATACGGGCTGCAGAAGATCTACGAGCTCGTCATCAACAACGACCCCTGCTACGCCTACCTGCTGTCATCGAACTCGGTCGTCGAGAACAAGCTTGTCATCGCCCACGTCTACGGGCATTGCGACTTCTTCAAGAACAACATGTGGTTCTCGAAAACCGACCGGAAGATGATGGATCGCATGGCGAACCACTCGACGCGGATTCGCCAGCTCATCGATCGCCACGGCCAGGACCCGGTGGAGGACCTCATCGACCGCGCCCAGAGCCTCGAGAATCTGATCGACCTCTACGGAGAATTCGTCGATGACAAGGACCCATGGCTCAAGCCCGTGGTGGAGGACGCCGACGCGGAGGACGACCGCGCGGTGAATCTGAAGGTCCGTTCAAAGACGTACATGGACGGGTTCATGAACCCACCTGAGGTGCTCGAGGCGCGCCGCAAGAAGATCGAAGGCGACGCGGAAGAGAATGCGCGCCTGCCCGGTGGACCACAGCGGGACCTGCTGTCGTTCATCCTGCAGCACGCTCCGCTGGAGCAGTGGGAGTGGGAGGTCCTGAACATCATCCGCGAGGAGGCGATCTACTTCGCGCCTCAGCGAGTGACCAAGATCATGAACGAGGGTTGGGCCAGCTACTGGCACCGCCGGATCATGGTCGAGCACATTCTGGATGACAGCGAAGTCATCGACTACGCGGATACGATGGCAGGGACGCTCGCGGAGGGTCCGGCCCTCAATCCGTACAAGATCGGCCTCGAGCTGTTCTTGGACATCGAGGACCGCTGGAACAAGGGGCGTTTCGGGCTCGAGTACGAGCGTTGCCAGGACCTCCACGCTCGCGAAATCTGGGACACCAATGCTGGGCTCGGCCGGGAGCAGATCTTCCTCTGCCGCAAGATCCACAACGACGTCACATTCGTCGACGAGTATCTGACCGAGGAGTTCTGCCACAGGCACAAGCTCTTCGTGTACCGCTTCAATCCTCGCACCCGGCGCCGGGAGATCGTCACGCGCGACTTCGCGACGGTGAAGGAGCAGTTGATTCGCCAACTGGCCAACGGCGGCGCCCCGGTCATCGAAGCGGTCGACGTCAACTGGAAGAACCGCGGGGAGCTCTACCTCCAGCACCGACACGAACACCAGGACTTGCGTCAGGACTGGGCCCTTTCCACGCTCAGGAATCTCTTCGCTCTCTGGAAGCGCCCGGTCCACGTGGAGACCCGCTTGGAGGGCAAACCCGTCCGCTATTCCTGCGACGGTGAAGAGGAGATCACGCAGATCATCGGCGACGCCGACGCCGAGTAGGCGGCGACTGGCTGGAAGTCACGGGTTGCTTGAGGGGTGGTTCTCGCGGGTACTTGCGTACGATCATGGCGTGCTCTGGCCCGTAGATCGCCTGAACCTCGTCGTGTACTCGGCGCAGTGCGCCCTTTCGCTCGTCTTCTGGGATCGGCTGCAGTTGCCGTGGGCGTGGATCGCCTTCGACGCCTTCGCCATCGTCGCGACGGTGGCGGTGGCGCGGTCGGGGACGGGCGCGACGTTCCGGCGGGCCGCGGTGACGCGAGTCGCGTCCATGTCCATCATGGTCCCGATCCTCTTCACCCAGGTCGGGTTCCTCGTGGAGGCGATGGCGCCGACTGATCTCGCTGCCGATATGGCTGGGTTCGACCGTCTCCTGTTCGGGGGTGTGGACCCGCTCGAAGCGCTCGAGGGGATCGGGCATCCGGTCCTGAGCGAGCTGATGCAGTGGGCGTATGTCCTTTATATCCCCCTGATACCCGGGATGCTCCTGCTGCTCGTGTGGCGCGCTTCGCCTGCCGTGACGGTGCGGTCGATGTGGTCGATCCAGTCGATCCTGTACTTGAGCTACGTGGGCTATTACCTCTTCCCGACGTCCGGGCCGAACATCCACAGCAATCTGGGGCCGCCCGGTCCGTGCGACCTGTCGCCGTTGCCGCTCTACACGTTTCAATCCGAGCTGCCCGGCGTCTGGATCAAGTCCGAGCTCCAGCGGTTGGCCTTCGCGGCGGAGATCACCAAGTGGGACTGCATGCCTTCGGCGCACGTCGGCGTTGCGATCGCGTGCGCCCTCTACGCGTTCCGCCTTGGCCGCCGATGGGGCCTCGCGTTCCTCCCCCTCTGTGCGTCCGTGGTCTTCTCGACGGTCTACCTGCGGTACCACTACGTCGTCGATGTCATCGCTGGTGCGGCGCTGGCGTGGTTCTGTCTGGCCCCGTGGGAGCGGCTCCACCGCCGCTTCGCACCGCTTTCCTTCGACCGCCCATGATCTTCCTCTCGTCTCGATGACGTGCCCCCTGCGACGGCTACGGGATCTGCATCCTCACCGCCGGCGGCCGCACCGAGTTCATTCCCAAGTCCGCGTTCAAGGACGGGAAGGTCGTCATCGGTCCCAAGTCGCCGCTCAAAGTCCTGCAGAACCTGACCCCCGCGCAGCGGTAACCGGCGATTCGGTTCCGGCCGTTCGGCTACCATCCGGGACGTGGGGGAGAAGCCGATCACGTTTCCGACGCTGGCACTGTCGAAGCCGGCGCGCGTCCGTGCTCTCCGGCTGACGGTAGCGTCGCTGGTGCTGATGTCCGTGCCGGCCCTGTGGCTCGCGCTTGGCGCGCTGCGCATGCGGCTCGGAGAGGATGCGTCGCGAGCGGACACCATTGGCTTGAGGGGGTCGATGGTCGTCGGATCCGTGCTGCTGGTCGGAGCGGCGGCCGCGATCCTGTTCCGCAAACAAGCGGGCCGGTGGCTCACCATCCTGGGCTTGCTGCTCTGCCAGGTTCCGATTGCCTGGCACGTGCTTCACGCTCCAGCGCTTGCGCTCGTCGGTTGGGGCTGGACCGCTGCCCTCGTCTACCTCGCCTTCCGGCAGGCTACCTTCCGTAAGAGGGCGGACGACCCGAAGGGGGGTGATGACCCTGGTGCCGTCCTCGCCCAAGCCGTGCTCACGAGCGGAGCCGTCGCGCTGCTGCTTTCCGCGTACGCAGCCGGAGTCGGGGTGATGTCCGATCCGGTCGGTCGTGTGGGCATCGTCGCGCTGCTGCTGGTCGGGTGCGGGATCGCGAGCGCCGCCGAGTTCTATCTGGTGCGCAAGGAGAAGCTGGACGCGCGTCTGGCCTGGGCGACCGCCGTGCTCGGCGCGCTGTCGGCGGTCGCTCTGATCCCGTCGGACGAATCCTCGCTGCTGCGGTTCGCACCCATGCTGAGCGTGCTGCGGTTGCTCCTCGCGGTGGGGGGCGCGGCCCGCTCCCACGAGTTGCGCGCCGCCGTGCTCGGATTCCTGTGGAGACGTCCGGCGTTGCTGCTGATCCTGACCTTCGTCGTGTTGTCAGTCGTCGGGGGGCTGGTGCTGACGTTCCCGGCATGCAGCGCCCATGACCGACCACTCGACGCCCTCGACGCGCTCTTCACGGCTGTCAGCGCGTCGTGTGTCACGGGCCTCACCGTGGTGGACACGGCGACGGACTTCACCTTCGTCGGCCAGCTTGTGATCCTCCTCCTGGTCCAGGTCGGGGGGCTGGGGATCATGACCCTGGCTGCCGTCGCCACGCTTGCCATCGGGGGGGCCATCGGCGGGTACACCGAGGGCGCCCTGCGCGATTTCGCGGGGACGGACCGACGGGCGGCGACGCGTCGGCTGCTCGGCGTGATCATCAAGGTGACGCTTCTCCTGGAGGCCATCGGCGCCGCATGTCTGCTGCCAACGTTCCTGGGGCGTGGTCTCGGTTTGGGGGAGGCGCTCTGGGGCTCGGTGTTCCACGCGGTCAGCGCGTTCTGCAACGCCGGCTTCGCGTTGCAGTCCGACAGCCTCGTGTCGTTCCAGTCGAGTCCGGTGGCGCTGCACACGATCGCGTTGCTGATCGTGTTGGGTGGGATTGGCTTCGGCGTCTTCATGGGTGCGTTCGAGCTCTGGAGCCGACGCCGACGCGACCCGATGAGCCTTCACGTGAAGTTGGTCCTGACGACCAACGCCCTATTGCTCGGCGTGGCGTTTTTCGGCTGGCTGGTCAGCGAGTGGAATGGCTCGCTCGCTGGCATGGGCATGGGCGAGCGGTTGAATAACGCGTGGTTCCAGTCCGTGACGCTGCGGACCGCTGGTTTCAACTCGGTTGAGCTCGGCGTGCTCTCGCACGGGGCGATCTTGACCATGCTGGTGTGGATGTTTGTCGGCGCCAGCCCGGGTTCCACGGGCGGTGGCGTCAAGACCACGACGGTCGCGGTCCTGTTCGTGGCCGTGACGTCGGTCGTTCGCGGCCGCGACGACGCCGAGGCGTTCGGCCGCCGTCTGACCCGGAGGGTGGTCTACCGGGCGGCTGCCATCGTGACGATCTCGGCTGCCGTCGTGTTCGTCGGCTCGCTGGCGCTCATGCTGACGCAGGGATTCTCATTCGAGAAGACGCTGTTCGAGGCGACCTCCGCGTTCGCGACGGTCGGCCTCTCGCTCGGAATCACGGCTGACCTGGACCACACGGGCAAGCTGATTGTGATGATGCTCATGATCGTCGGGCGCACGGGTCCGTTGACGATGGCGCTCATGTTCCGTCGGCAGGACCCGATGCCCGTACGGTATCCAGAAGAGGAGGTGATGGTGGGATGATCAGGAAGGTACTCATTATCGGGGCTGGGCAGTTTGGCCGCGCTCTCGCCCTCGGACTCGTGGAAGGGGGAGCCGACGTATCCGTGCTCGATCCTCGCGAGGATCGCATCGCGGCTGTCTCGTCTGCCGTCTCCCAGGCCATCATCGGGAGCGGCACGGACGAGCGGGTGCTGCGCGGCCTCGACATCGAGACGTTCGACCAGGTCGTGAATGCGATCGGGGAGGAGTCGCTTGAGTCGTCGATCGTCTGCACCCAGCTCTTGCGTGAGTTCGGTGCGCGGGAGGTCATCGCGCGCGTCGTGTCGGATCTTCACAAGCGCATCGTCGAGTCGCTCGGTGTGACGCGGACGGTCCACCCCGAGGAGGACGCCGCGAAGGGTCTCGCGCGACGGATCGTCCGACCCGAACTGCGAAGCGAACTCGAACTGGCCGAGGGGGCACGCTTCCTCGAACTCGACTTGCCGGAGAAGTGGATCGGAAAGACACTGCAGGACATCGATTTGCGTAAGCGCCACGGCGTGAGCGTCGTTGCCGTGCGCAGGGGGGCTGAAGGCGGCCGCCGTCTCGTTTCCAGCCCGTCGCCGGAGGATGCGTTCCTCCGCGGAGACGAGCTCATGATTGTCGGTCCCAAGGACAGTGTAGATCGCGTATTGAAGGAGCTGGGCTGATGCGACTCCAAGCTCTCACGGTCGCGGCGCAGGTCGTTGCGGCGCTGATGCTGCTAGGGATCTCGCTGGTGGCGATCTCCGTTCTCGAGAAGGCGGACGACGTGCTCGCATCCGCCAGCGTCCAGCGGGCAGACCGTCCAGCCATTGCTGACGCGCGCCAGGCCACCGGGGGCGCCGTGGGGCTAATCGCGATCGTGGCCGGATCCGGACTGTTGGCGCTCCTCCTCTTCGGCGCCTGGATCGGGCGGCGGGTCGTTGGACCGCTGACGCGCCTTGAGCGTACGGTCGGGTCGATCGCCGAAGGACACCTCCAGCGACGCGTGGATGACGCTGCGGGACTGGGCGAGGTGAATTCCCTCGCGGCCAATGTGAATCGCATCGTCGACCAGCTGCGTCATTTCCAGCGTGTGCGGTTGTCGGACAACCTCCTCGCTCGCGCCGCGTTGGAGCATCTGCTGGATGAAGGAGGGCGAGGCGGCGCCGTCCTGGACACCGTGGGACGTCTGGTAGCGTCCAACGCGGCTGTCCGCGAGGCGCTCGACGCTGGTGGGTGCGATGCGGGTGCGCTGCTCGGCCGCGATGCGTCAGCGCCGGCTCTCGGCGCGACCATTTCGGAGGTGCGTGAAGGAGGCGTGTTGCGAGGCTACGTCGCACGCGTATAGGAACCCATATCCGAGGCTGGCTGGACACCTGCGGAGGTGATCCGCCGGTTGATCGCTCGGTCGAGCCCGGACTCGGGGCCCTCGTTTCCTATTGGGATGTAGGGGTATGCGGCGCCGTGGGTATATGGAGTCCAGAGTCAGGGAGCGCCGTATAGTACCGTTCGAGGCCTGCAAGCCCTGGAGTGTAGAGGACCATGAAAGACATCCTGACGATGCTGCTTCTCGCCGGATTGGCGACGCTCGTGCCCGCCCAGGGAGACCCTGACACCGGGCGCGCGGCCCGAGACCAGGAGATCCGGGAGTTGAAAAAAGCCCTGGAGGAACTGCGTAACCAGGAGCGGGCCCTCCGGCAGCGGATCGCCGATCTCGAGCGGCAGGACGGCGCCCCTTTGCGCAGACGACTGCCGGGGCTCGACCCCGATCGAGACCTGCCCGCGGGGCCGGATGTTCTCGATCGCGACGTCGAGGCTTGGCACGAGCAGATGGAGGCGCGCATGCGAGAGTGGCAACGCCGCACGAACGAGCGCTTCCGCCGCGCTTTCCCAGACTTCCCGGACTTCCGGGCCCTGCCGCGCGGACTCGGCGCCGGCGGGACCGGTCGCTCCATGAAGGTCGAATCCGGTCCCGACGGTGTCCGCGCCGAGGTCAGGGAGCGGGGTGAAGACGGCAAGTGGCAGACCAGGACCTACGAAGCCGAGAGCCTCGAGGAGTTGAAGAAGGCGCATCCCGAGGTGTTCAAGGGGGTGAATCTTCGCTTGGACTTCGGTTCTGGTTTCGATTTCGATTTGCGGGGTGGCCTTCGTCTGCCGCGCGACGCCTTACCGGTTCCCGAACCCGGGCCGCGCCTCGGTGTGCGCGTCCGCGTGTCGGAGGAGCAGGACGGCCTGATCGTGGAGGAGGTCCTTGCCGGGTCCCTCGCAGCGCAGATCGGTGTCGCGGAGAAGGACGTCATCCTGGAGGTCAACGATGTCGTCATTGGCGATATCGGTGATGTCGCCCGGGGTTTACGTGAGGGGGCTGGGAAAGTCGCGGTGAAGATCCTCCGCGACGGCAAAGAGCGGGTGCTTGCAGGCACGACCCCGCGCTCCCGCCGCCTGCGCCGCTCGCGGGACATGTAGAGCCGATCACCCTTCAGGGAAGCGCGAAGCGCGGTCTTCAAGACGCTGTCGGACCCCGGGTGTACGCTCGTCCCGCGCGATGTCCGCTCAATTGTTCGTTTCACCGTCCGCGAGGACGCGGCGCTCCCGCGCGTGTGCCTGGGTCCGTGAACGAGGACGGGAGAATCCCGTTCGCGTCGTAGGTGCGACGCTGCAGTCCGCACAGGAGTTGGTACGGGACGCGGCGTCCGAGGGCCATCTCGGCTGGCGCGCTATCACCCTTGACCGGTTGGCGGTCGAGCTGGCTGCGCCTGCCTTGGTGCGTTCCGACTGCGTGCCCGCCACGCGCCTCGCCATGGAAGCGGTGTGCGCGCGTGTCGTGGCCGAGGCGGGGGAGGCGTTGGGACGCTTCGCGAAGGTGGCGGAGCACCCCGGGTTGCCGGGAGCGATTGCCTCCACGCTCGACGAACTGCGCCTCGCCGGAGTGACTGCGGACGGGTACCCGGACGATCTGAAAGCCATCGCGATTGCGTTCGACCAGGCGCTTGCAGCGGCCGGTCTCGCTGACCGCTCCGTCATCCTCGATCTGGCGGCCGGGGTCGTTCGTGACCACGAGCGAGCGTCGCCGCCGGTCGTGTTCGTTGATGTGCCCATCGCTCACGTCAAGGCACAGAATTTCGTGGAGGCCCTCGCCAACCGTGCGCCCGAGGCGCTTGCCGTCTTGCCGCGCGCCGAACAGTCGATCCTGTCGCGCTACGAGAGCGCCTTCGGGATCGCGGCGGAGCATGCGGACCTGGAAGAAGGGACCGATCTTGCCAGTCTGCAGCACCGACTTTTCGATGACGCGTCATGGGAGCGGGTGGCGGAATCGGATGGCACTGTCGAGCTCCTCTCTGCTCCCGGAGAGAGCCGCGAGTGCACGGAGATCGTGCGACGCGCGCTGCACGCCGCCCGCGACGGACTGCCATTCGACAAGATGGCGGTGCTCTTGCGCGCGCCGTCGAGCTACCGGGCCCACTTGCTCGAAGCGCTGCGCCGAGCGGGCATCCCCGCATGGTCGGCGCGGGGCACGCGCCAGCCTGACCCGACCGGCCGTGCGTTCCTCGCGTTGCTGGCGTGCAAGGCCGAAGGGCTGTCGGCACGGCGGTTCGCCGAGTTCCTCTCGCTGGGCGTAGCCTCCTCGGAGGCTGGGAGCACAGCCTTCGAGCGGGCGGACGATGACCTCCTGACGGTCAGCGCCGCCGACGCGACCGAAGAGGCGAGCGAGACTTCGGGGACGAGTGTCCCGTCACCACGCCGTTGGGAGCGGTTGCTCGTCGAGTCGGCTGTGATCGGCGGTCGCGATCGTTGGGAGCGGCGGCTCGACGGCAAAGCCGCCCAGCTCGCCAAGCAGCGTGAGGCGCTGGTTGCGGAAGAGGGTGACTCGCCGCACATAGAGCGGCTCCAGCGGCTCGAGGCGGACCTTGTCCGCCTGCGGGAGTTCGCGATCCCCCTTCTCGACGCGCTCGACGGGTTGCCGGACGGCGCGACCTGGGGCGCGTGGATCACGTCGCTCTCCGATCTGGCGGTGCGTTCGCTACGGGACCCCGCTCGCGTGCTGTCGTTGCTGGCCGAGCTACGGCCCATGGCGGTCGTCGGTCCCGTCGGGCTCGATGAGGTGCGGCTCGTCCTGCACCATCGGTTGCGTGATCTGGTGCAACCTGAGTCAAATCGCCGTCATGGACGCGTGTTCGTGGGGGGTGTGGAGGAGGCGCGGGGGATGGCGTTCGACGTGGTGTTCGTCCCGGGCCTCACGGAGCGTGTGTTCCCTCAGAAGGTCTCGGAGGATCCAATTCTCCTCGACACGGCGCGGGAGGCGATGGGGGTTGGCCTGGCTACGCGTGCCGACCGTGTCGCGATGGAGCGCGGCGCCCTTCACCTCGTGGTGGGGGCCGCGACCTCCAGAATCGTGTTGTCGTGGTCGCGGCTGGATGAGCTGCGGGCGCGCTCGCGCGTACCGTCTTTCTACGGACTCGAGGTGCTCCGAGCGTCCCTCGGTGAGCTCCCCGGCTTTGACGAGCTGAACCGGCACGCCGATCACGCGGGGGCATCCCGGTTGGGGTGGCCGGCACCCGACGATGCCAACGATGCCATCGACGAAGCCGAGCACGACCTGGCCGTCCTGCGTGACCTCATGCGCGGGACGCGCGCCCAGCGGAAGGGGGCCGCGCGTTACCTGCTGAGCGTGAATCCCCACCTCGCGCGCGCCCTCCGAGCCCGCGGACGCCGCTGGGGGGTCATGGGGCGGTTCACTCCGGCGGACGGCCTGGTCGAGCCGCGCGAGGAGGCGCGGGAGGCGCTGCGGGCTCACCAGCTTGCTGCGCGTAGCTTCTCGCCGACAGCGCTGCAGCAGTATGCCCAGTGCCCCTACAAGTTCTTGCTGTATGCGATCGCGAGGCTCTCGCCGCGGGAGGAACCCGAGCATGTTGAGGAGATCGACGCGCTGAGCCGCGGATCCCTGATCCACGACGTGCAGTACGAGCTCTTGACGGAGTTGCGCGACGAAGGTGCATTGCCCGTCACCGAGGAGTCCCTTCACTCCATCTGGGAGCGGATGGAGCCCGTTCGCGAGCGGGTAGTCGCTCGGTTCGAAGACGAACTCAGTCCGGCTATCCGTCGCGTCTGGGACGACGCCATGTCCGAGATTCGCGCCGATCTCCGCGAATGGCTGCGGTGTATGAGCGAACATCCGGCGTGGGTTCCCGATCGTTTCGAACTCTCGTTCGGGCTTTCGGGACGCGAGGCGATGGACGTCCACAGCACCAAGGATCCGGTCAAGCTCGACTGCGGGATAGCGCTCCGCGGTGCGATCGATCTCATCGAGCGAGGGCCCGAGGGCATTCGGGTCACGGACTACAAGACTGGCAAGGCGCGGATGAAGCATAACGCCGTCGTTCAGGGCGGTGAGGTCTTGCAGCCGGTGCTCTACGCGCTTGCGGCCGAGCAGTTGTTTCCGGACGATCCGGTCCTGGCCAGCCGATTGTGGTTCTGTACGGCCCGCGGGGGGTTCCAGGAGCGCGGGGTGCTCCTGGACGAAGCGACGCGCGCGGCGGCGAAGCTGGTGGTGGAGACCATCGGCGAGGCGCTGGAGACCGGGTTCCTGCCTGCCGCGCCCCGCAAGGACGCGTGCAGGTGGTGTGACTACAAGGTCATTTGCGGTCCCCACGAGGAGCAGCGAACGCGTACCAAGCCGCGAAAACAGATCGAGCACCTCTTGAAGCTGAGGGAGGCGCCATGACCCTGGTGGACCAACACGAGCGCGACCGCATCGCCCATGACCTCGACGTGACCATGATCGTCGAGGCCGCGGCCGGAACCGGCAAGACGACGGCGCTCGTTGGGCGCATCCTCTCCCTCATCAAGACGGGGAAGGCGAAGCTGTCGGGGATCGCGGCCGTGACGTTCACGGAGTCGGCGGCGGGAGAGATGAAGCTGCGCTTGCGCGAGGAGATCGAACGGGCCCGCGTCGATGCAACCGACGAGGTGCGAGAGCGCCTGGAGCGCGCGTTGCGCGAACTGGAGGCCGCTCGTATCGCCACGATCCACTCGCTGTGCAACGACCTTCTCCACGAGCGTCCGGTGGAGGCCGGAGTCGATCCCCGGTTTACCGTGGCCGCCGAGGGGGATGCACGGGCGCTGTTCGAGCAGGCGTTCGAGGGGTGGTTCCAGGAGGTCCTATCGGACCCGCCCGAGGGCGTTCGGCGTTTCTTGCGCCGGCGCGCGAGGGGCAAAGACCGCCCGCGAGATCAGCTCCGCGCCGCAGCGTGGACGATCGCCAATCAGCGAGACTACGCTCGCGGTTGGCACCGGGCGCCCCTCGACCGGGAGGGGGAGATCGATGCGGTCGTCGAAACGTTCGGCAGGCTCGGGCGTCACCAGGACAGGGCGACCAATCAGGATGACCGCCTCGTCAAGAGCGTCACCGCCATCGCCCACTGGCACGACGAACTCCGGCACCGCGAATCCGTGCGTGATCGGGACTACGACGGTCTCGAGGCGGAGCTGCTCGCGCTCCTGCGTCCCTATCCCAACCACTGGAACTGGAGGGGCTACGGGGCCTCCTTCGGACGGGTTCCGATCGCGGAGGTTCGGGCGGAACGGGATGCGGCCAAGGAACAACTGGACCGTGTCGTAGATCTTTGCTCGCGGGATCTGGCTCCGTGCCTTGAACTTGCGCTGTGGCCGGTCGTGGAGCGCTACGCCCGCGTCAAGGAGCAGGCGGGCGTCCTCGACTTCTTCGATCTGCTCCTGAAGACACGGGAGCTCCTGGCCGGAGACGCGTCCGTCCGCGGAGAGACACAGGCGCGTATCACCCACGTCCTGGTGGACGAGTTCCAGGACACGGACCCGCTGCAGGTCGAGATCATGTTGCTGCTCGCGGCAGCCGATCCGACCGTGTCCGATGCTGCCCGTGCGCAAGTCGCTCCGGGCAAGCTGTTCCT
This sequence comes from Planctomycetota bacterium, assembly GCA_013213915.1. GTDB lineage: Bacteria > Planctomycetota. The sequence goes on along the minus strand of JABSRK010000015.1, from coordinate 7,705 downwards.
CGTGGGGGACCCCAAGCAGTCCATCTATCGTTTTCGCCGCGCCGACGTCGTCCTGTACGAAAACCTGAAAGAACGCTTGCTCCTCGACGGCGCGGTCCTGGTCCAACTCTCGACGAGTTTCCGAAGCGACCCGCGCATCCAGGACGCGGTGAATCGGTCCTTCGAATCACGTATGCAAGGCGATGGCCAGGCGCACTATGTCCCTCTGGCGCCGTTCCGAGAACCCGACACGACGCGGCCAGCGTTCATTGCCCTCCCGGTGCCGGACCCCTACGCGGATTGGGGAGGTATCACTGGCCGGGCCGTGAGCGATTCTTTTTCGGACGCGGTCGGCGGGTTTGTCTCCTGGCTCGTCAACGAGAGCGGATGGAAGGTCGTCGATCCATCGACCGGTCAGCGTGTACCTGTCGCGGCTCGGCACGTCTGCTTGCTGTTCAGACGAATGCAGAGCTGGGGCAAACCCGTCGCGCACGCCTACACCCAGGCGCTGGAAGCCCGCGGCATTCCACACGTTCTCGTGGGAGGGCGCGCGTTCCACGATCGTGAGGAGGTCGTGGCGTTACGGAACGCGCTCTCTGCGATTGAGTGGCCGGACGACGAGCTGTCCGTGTACGCCACCCTGCGCGGTCCGTTGTTTGCCGTGGGCGACGACGCATTGCTGCAGTGGCGACACCGGTTCGGGTCGCTTCACCCGCTTCGGCCCCGCGACGACGATGGCGAACTGACGCCGCTGCTGACCGAGGTGGGCGAGCCCCTCGACCTGTTGGCGCGACTGCACCGGCGCCGAAACCGGCGGCCCTTCGCCGACACGCTGTCGCGCCTGCTCGAGGCCGCGCGCGCGCATGCCGGCTTCGCCTTCTGGACGGGGGGCGAGCAGGTTCTCGGCAATGTCCTGCGGACTGTCGAACTGGCTCGCCGCGCGGAGAGCGTCGGCGCCACGTCGTTCCGTGCCTTCGTGGAGGAGCTCTGGTCCGATGCCGAGCGGGGCGAGGCGGCAGAGGCTGCCGTCGTCGAGGAGGGCACCGAAGGCGTCCGCGTTCTCACGGTTCACAAAGCCAAGGGGCTCGAATTTCCTGTCGTCGTCTTGTGCGATCCCACCTGCAACGCCGTCGGTGGTCGGCCGTCTCGCTGGACCGACCCCGAAACGCACCGCTGCTTCGAGCCACTGGCAGGCTGCGTTCCTTCCGAGTTGGAGGCCCACGGTGCGGAGGTCCTTCGCCGCGACCGCGAAGAGTCGGACCGTCTGTTGTACGTTGCGTCGACGCGGGCGCGTGACCTGCTGATCGTTCCGGCGGTTGGGGATGCGGCGCAGAGCGTCCCGACGTGGTGGACGGCGCCGCTCGATCCCGCCGTATTTCCGGCACCCACGACCCGGCATCATCCGTCCCCGGCTCCCGGCTGCCCGTCGTTCGGCTCAGACTCGGTTCGCAAGCGCCCCGATCGTGCGCGTCCGGAGGCTGTCGCGGTCAAGCCTGGCTTGCACGCGACCGGATCCGGCGGCGAGGTCGTCTGGTGGGATCCGTATCAACTGCCGCTCGACGCGTCGGAGACCACGGGGCTCCGCTATGACGAGATCCTCGCCGAGGATCCGGAAGGCCGCGAGGCCGAGGATAGCGTTCGACGCCACGCGGCGTGGGCGCAGGCGCGGTCCGATGCGGTCGAGGCCGGATCGCGGCCGTCGGTTCGGGTCGCGACGCCGACGGAGCTTGCGGTCGAGGCGGCCGGGGGGGACGTTGAGGGGGTGCGTATTGAGACGACCGACGTGGGCCGCGAGGGGCGACCCGCTGGGCGCCGTTTCGGGACGCTCGTCCACGAGACCCTGGAGGCGCTGCCGCTCGACGCCGACGGGGATCTTGTAGCGAGCACGGTCGCGTGGCGTGGCCGTGTTCTCGGTGCACCGTCGGGAGAGATCGGGGCTGCGACGGCCGCGGTCGTCGTAGCGATTGGACACCCCGTCATGCAGGAGGCCGCGCAGAGCGCCGACCTTCGCCGCGAGGTTGCACTGTCGTACGTTCTCGAGGATGGAGGCATCGTCGAGGGGAGCGCGGATCTCGCGTTCAAGAACCCAGATGACCCGACCCGCTGGACGGTGGTCGACTTCAAAACCTCGACGGAGGAGAGCAGCCGCGAAAAGTGGGTTGCGCAGGTCGGTTGCTACTGCGAGGCGGTTCGCCGTGCGACGGGTGAGGCCGCGGACGGTGTCGTTCTTATGGTGTGAGCGGCTTGTCGTAGATCCGGTAGGTGCGCCACCGGCGGGCACCAGCGCGCTCAAGGGTGTTGATCATGGGGGTGTTGGTCTCGAGGATCCAACTGCACTCAGCAGACCGGATACCGCTCCTGTTGGCGCGGATGATGTCGCCGTACAGCGCAGCGTCCAGCCCCCGGTGTTGGTGTTCCTTGCGGATGCCCATGAGCATGACGCGCATGGCGTCGATCCGCCCCTTCGCGCGCAGGAGTTTCAAGAACCCGAAGGGGAAGAGGCGCCCCCGGAGTTTCAACAACACGCGGTTGTAGTCGGGGAGACCCATCCAAACGCCGACGGTCTCGCCGTCGCGGACGAGGAACGAGCACAGCCACGGCAGGAACACGGGGCGCAGTTCCTTTGCCAGCGCGGCGGTCTCGCGCTCGGACAGCGGGACGAATCCCCAGTTGCGTGACCACGCATCGTTGAACACGTCGATGATGAGGTGTACGTCTTCGTCGAATCGTCCGGTGTCGAACGGGCGGAGCGACACCTGGTTTCGTTTCAGGATCTTGTCGCCGATGCGCAGCCACCGCTCGATGTCGTGGTGGTCTTCGTGGGCGAGGAACGCGTAGAGGTCCATGACCTTCGTGAAGCCGCTGGCCTCGATGAGGGCGGCGTACCACGGAGGGTTGTGGGGCATCATGAGGAAAGGTGCCCCGGGATCGCCATCGACGAGGCAGCCGCTTTCATAGTTGAGTGATGGCGATGTCGGACCCCGCAGGGTCTTCAGCCCCCGGTCGGCGGCCCACGTGGCGGCTGCATCGAGGAGCACCTTTGCCACTTGTGGGTCGTTCTCGGCCTCGAAGAAGCCGAAGAACCCCGTGCGGTCACCGTGGTGCGCGTTGTGGGCGCGGTTCTCGATGGCCGCGATGCGCCCGACGACGCGGTCGTCCTTCCGCGCCAGCATCCAACGGATGTCTCCCGATTCGTAGAACGCGTGCTTCCGTTTCGGGTGCAGGAAGCGCGCCATGTCCATGTTGGGCGGCGCGACCCAGAACGGGTCGTTCGTGTAGAGGCGATGGGGGAGGAGGCGGAATGCCCTGCGGTCCCTTCGTCCGTCGACTGGATCGACGCGGACCGCCGCCTGCGACATGTTGCTACTGGGCGCCGCGGACGGCGTTCCCGGCCACCTGCGCTTGGCGCAGCTCCGCGATCTCCTCGAAGGCCTCGAGAACCCGATTGATCTCGGCGTCCTGGTGGGTGGCCATGTAGGAGGTGCGAATGAGACCCTTGCCTGGCGGAGTCCCCGGCGCGACGACGGGATTCGCAAAGATGCCGCGCTCGTCGAGGAGCTTCCAGAACGCGAAGGTGTCCTCGTCGGACCCGACCAGAATGGGGACGATGGGCGTCTGGCTGCCCATGGTGTCGTAGCCCATCTCGTTGAAAGCGCTGCGGACGCGATTCACGATCTTGCCCAGCTTCTCGATGCGCCACGGCTCTTGCTCGATGATGTCGAGCGCGGCCATGGCGGCGGCGGTGTTCGCCGGGGTCGGGCTGGCGGAGAAGATCAGGGCGCGCGCATGGTGCTTGATGTAGTGGACGACCTCCTCGCTGCCGGCGATGAAGCCACCGATGCTCGCGAGAGACTTGGAGAACGTGCCCATGACCAGGTCGACGCCGCCGCTCCCGGCATCGGTCATGCCGAAGTGCTCGAGGGTGCCGCGGCCGCTCTTCCCGAGAACGCCGATGCCATGGGCATCATCGACCATGACGCGGGCGCCGTACCTGCGTGCCAATTCGACTACGGCGGGCAGGTTGGTGATGCTGCCGTTCATGGAGAACACGCCATCAACGACGATGAGCTTTCCCGCGTCGTCGGGACACTCGAGCAGGAGGCGTTCGAGATCCTCCATGTCGTCGTGCCGGAACTTACGTGTCTGGCCGAAGGCGAGGCGGGCGCCGTCGATGATGGACGCGTGGTTCTCGCGGTCGCAGAGGATGACGTCACTCTTGCCCGCGAGAGAACTGAGAACGCCCAGGTTGACCATGAACCCCGTGGAGAAGACGGCGGTGGCCTCCATCTTCATGAAGGCGGCGAGGCGCCGCTCCAACTCCTCGTGGAGTTCAAGCGTGCCGTTGAGGAATCGGGACCCGGTGCACGACGTCCCGTAGCGCTCGGTGGCCTTCTGGGCGGCATCAACGACGCGGGGATCGTGAGTGAGCCCCAAGTAATTGTTGGACCCCACCATGACCACCTTGCGGCCATCGACCGTGGCGGTGGTGCAGTCATGCTCCGCGATCGCCCGGAAGTAGGGGTAGATCCCCAACTCCATCAACTCCCGGACTCGGCGGAAGCGGTGGCACTTGTCGAACAGATCCACAGCTTTCCTTCCCTCGCCCCCGGTTGTAGTCATCTCAGGTTCATCCGGGAGACACCGCTCGGCGCACGGAAACCCATAAGCCGCGTCACTTTAGCAGCAGCCCGGCGCGCCGCGCAACGACGACCTTGGCCTCTGCCCGGCAGATTCTTAACACCTGGACCGGGGCTGAGAAGCCCTCGTGAAGGGAGGCCCAGAGCTTGAAGATCCTCGTGACCGGTGCCAGCGGCTTCATCGGGCGTCACGTGCTGCAAGCCGTTTCCTCCAAAGGGTTACGGCCATTTCCGGTGATCCGCGCCGGATCGGATCGGCAGGGCCTGGAGGCCCACGCGGACCGGGTCCGCGTAGTGGATCTGGCGGACCCGGCATCGTGTCGAGAGGCTGTTCGAGGGGCCGAGGCCGTGATCCACCTGGCCGGATTGACCCGGGCGAGGAGCCTGGCGGCCTTCCGCGAGGTGAACGTCCACGGGGTCAGCCGTCTCGTTCGGGCGTGTCGGGACGCGGCGCCGGACCTCAAGCGGTTCGTCCTGGTCTCCAGCATCGCCGCTGCGGGTCCGGGAGTGCCGGGGGCGCCGCGTCGGGAGACCGATCCCTGCGAGCCGGTGACACCGTACGGACGTTCGAAGCTCGAGGGCGAAGACGCCTTGCGGGAGGCAGCTGGTCCCATGCCGTGGACGATCGTGCGCCCGCCGATCGTGTACGGGCCGCGGGAGAGAGACGTCCTCACGATCTTCAAGCTCTGTCGGCGGGGCATCGTCCCGGTGGTGGGGAGGAGCGACAAGCACTACTCGGTGATCTACGGGCCCGACCTCGCGCGCGCCATCGTCGCCCTCGCTGTCGAACCGCGCGCCGCGGGCGGGACCTTCTTCGTCGCGGAGGAGAAATATTACAGCTACATGGAATTCGTCGGCGCCATCGGCCGCGCCGTGGGACGCATACCTCCCCGTCCCCGCGTGCCTCATCTGGTGCCGCGCGTCATCGCCATGTGCGGTTCTTTGAGCCAGCCGTTTCGGAGGCGGCCTCCCCTCGTCAGCCTGTCCAAGCTTCCCGAGATCCTGGCGCCCGGTTGGGTCTGCGCGACAGACGCCGTCCGCGAGATTCTCGACGATGTCGCGCCGACGGATCTCGAATCCGGGGCGCGAGAAACAGCCGCCTGGTATCGCGAGTCCGGGTGGCTCTGAACGGCGCCACCGACCGGCCGGCTGATCCGTACCTGTCAGAGAGATTGGATGCGATTTCGGATGACGTGGCGGCGGCGCGGGGAGACCGCTGGCTGTATCATCCGGGGCTCGTAGGTGCTCGGAAACACCAGCCATCAGCTCTTCGCTTTCAGCTAGCGTGTCCGCGGTCGTCGTCGTGCTCGGTGACGATTCGCGGGTGCATGAATGCCTGGCGGCTCTGGCCGCGGAGGCTCGCGAGGCCGAGGTCGTGGTCGTCGAGAACGCGGCCACGGGCGACGGTCCTTCGTTGCCCATTGAACCAGCGAAGCGCATCCGGCGCCCGGAGAACCCCGGGTACGCTGCATCGGCGGCGGAGGCGATCGAGGCGACGACCCGCGCCTACGTCCTCACCCTCAATCCGGACGCGACGCTTCACCGAGGTTCCCTTGCCCGCGCCGTTGCGGTCCTCGATGCCCATGACGACGTGGGTGCGGTGGCATTCCGTCTCCTGCGGCCGGATGGTCAGACATTGGATTCGGCCGGCATCCAACTCGGTCCGATCCGCCGCGCTCGTGACCGGGGGATGGGGGAGCCGGCCGACGGGGCATTCACTTCGCGAGAGGACGTCGATGCTGCGTGCATGGCGTGCGCCCTCTTTCGCCGGACCGCCCTCGAGGCGGCAAGGGACGGAGCCGGCGAGATCCTCGATCGGCGCTTCTTCGCGTACAAGGAGGACGTCGACCTGGGATGGAGGCTGCGCCACGCGGGGTTCCGGGTGGCGTACGTGCCGGATGCCGTGGCGACGCACGAGCGGGGCTGGAAGGAGGGCGGGCGCCGCGCGATACCGCTCGAACTGCGTATCCTCAGCCTCAGAAATCGTTGGTGGACGATCCTCAAGAACGAGTCGGCTTTGAGTCTGCTGCTGAGAATGGCACTCTATGTACTGGTGGAGGTGATGCTGGTGCTTCGCCTCCTCGTGACCGAGCCCGGGGTTCTCCGCGCGTATCCCCGCATCGCGCTCGGGATTCCTGGATCGCTGAGAAGAAGGATGTCGAGATCCCGGTGACTGAAGGGAACGTAGCGGTTCCGGCCGACCTGGCGGTGATCGTGGCGAGCTACAACGTGGCGCCGTTGCTGCGGGACTGCCTCGATAGCATCGAGACGGCCCGGGGTGCGCTCAAGGTCGAGGTGGTGGTCGTGGACAACGACAGCTCGGACGGCTCCCCCGAGATGGTCTCGACCTCGTATCCCGACGTTCGTCTCATCCGCAACGACATCAACGAGGGCTTCGCGAAAGCAAACAACCGCGCCATCAAGGAGACGCGCGCGCGGTACGTACTGCTGTTGAATCCGGACACCAAGATCCCCGGGCGGGCGCTCGAGCCGATGATCTCGTTTCTTGACGAGAACCCGGACGTCGGCGTTGTCGGGCCACGGGTGGTCCGACCCGACGGCGGGCTCGACGAAGCGTGCCGGCGCAGTTTCCCGACTCCGCTGTCGGCGGCCGCACGCTTTCTGCAACTCGATCGCATGTTCCCGAAGAGCAAGACGCTCGGCAGCTATCGTCAGACGTTCAAGGACCCGAGCGATCGCTACGAGGTCGACTCGGTCGTCGGAGCGTTCATGATGTTGCGTCGTTCGGCGCTCGAGGATGTGGGGGTCCTGGACGAGGACTTCTTCATGTTCGGGGAGGACCTGGACTGGTGCTGGCGGTTCAAGAAGCGTGATTGGCGGATCTACTACCTGGGCGATCAGGAGGTGATCCACCACAAGGGTGCGTCGTGCGCGACGGCGCCCCACCGGATGAACTGGCATTTCCATCGGTCTATGGTGCTGTTCCACAGGAAGCATCTCGTTCAGCGCTATCCGTTCTTCGTGAACTGGATCGTCTACTGTGCGGTGGGAATCCGGTACGCGTTGAAGAGCGTCGTCATGGTGGCGAAGGGAACGCGCGCCCGCCGACCGGAGCTGGTCAACACTCG
>JABSRK010000149.1 GCA_013213915.1 Planctomycetota bacterium | reverse complement strand
GGCTGGATGGATCTGTTCGCAGGGAACTTCGCGCACGTGGATAGCCGCGGCGATCAACCGAAGTCGCGCTTCCTGGAGAACCTGGGCCCCGACAAGGGGTACCGGTTCAAGGACCGGGGCACCTGCGGAGTCCACTACCAGGAGTCGTACGCGACGCCGAGCACCGGTGACTACGACAACGACGGGAACCTGGATGTGTTCTTCACGACCGTCTATGGAACCGCGTCCTTCGGCCGCAAGAACACCCCCGTTCTGTTCCGAAACGACGGAGCGTTCGCCGTCACCGACGTGACCGCAGCGTCGGGCCTGGCGGATCTCCCGCCGACCTACCAGGCGGCGTGGGCGGACTACGACAACGACGGCGCGCTGGATCTCGTGAGCGGCGGCAAGCTTTTCCGCAACGGCGGCAACGGGAACGCCTGGCTGAAGGTCCGGTTGCGAGGCGACGGCGTCAAGGTGAACCGCGCCGCGGTGGGCGCGCAAGTCCGCGTCAGGATCGGCGAAAAGGTGCACACCCGTCAGGTCGCGTCCGGTACGGGGGAAGGCAACCAGAACGACGCCACCCTCCATTTCGGCCTGGGTTCACACGCGGGCTCCGTCGCCCTCGAGATCATCTGGCCCGGCGGGCGACGACAACAAATCAAGGACGTCCCTGTCGGTCGCCTGGCCACCTACCGGGCAGCGCGGTAGGGGCCTACCGCTTGCGCTTCAGGTAGACGACTTCGTCGCCGTCGTCTTCCGCCACCTTGACGTGGTCGTCGTCGATCCACTCGAGGGTGTGGGATTCCCACTCGTCCTTGCTGTCCCGCTTCATCTCGAGCTTCCAGGCGTCACCGTCCATGGCCGCGATCTTCCACTCGTTCGACTTACCCTGGGACGTCTTCATCACGCCCTCTTCGAAGTCCACCCGCATGGACTCCATGGCCTTGATCTGCTGCTGCAGGATCTCCGGCGTGTCGCTGAATGCGTCTTTGTCGAGCATGCGTTCGCCGTCGAGTAGCCACGCCCCATGGAGGTCGGTTGCGGTGCGTGGCTGATCCCCGTCGCCTCCGTCAGGCTCAACGACCTTCGCTCCGCCACCAGTGGGATCTGAATCTGAACAACCAAGCAGGGCGGCTGCGATCAGAAGTGCGAGCGTGGTTCTAAGCATGGGCGTTCCCCGAGAGTCCAACATCATAACGGGTGCTGGACACCTTCGAGTTGGGCTACAGGTGAAGCAGGGCCGTCGGTTCGGTCAGCCACTTTTCCCCATCGTTGCGGTAGACTGTCATGCGTCCCCTCACCCAACGCGCGGGTGTCCAGTGAAGGAGTGCTTTTCATGTCCATGTCCGTGCTTCGTGCTGTGGTGGCCATTCTGCTGGCCGCCTTCCCTGTCGTCTCCCAGGTCCCGCAGATCGTCTCCGGTGTCCCGGCCGCGAACGGGAACAACGCGTTGCCGGCTGGCCCCATCAACGTCACGTTCAGCACCAACCTGAATCCCGCCACGGTGAATGCGACGAACGTCTACGTGTTCGGCCGGTGGTCGGGCGTGGCGTCGGGGGTGTTGTCCGTCGTCGGCGGAAACACCATCCGCTTCGAGCCGTCAGGGCCGTTCTCGTGTGGCGAGCTGGTGACCATGTACATCGGCACAGGTGTCACGAGCGCGTCCGGAACGCCAGTGCCCGCGACCCTGACGCACACGTTCTGGACCGCCGCGGCGCCGGCGGATTGGGGCTTCAACCTGGTCTCGACGACGAATGTGCGTTTGCCGGGGGAGGGGCACATCCAGACGTACGGCGCCTACGCAGGCGATCTGAACAACGACGGCTATCCGGATCTCAGCATGACGAACGAAGTGTCGAGCGACGTGCGGATCTTCATGAACGACGGCACAGGCGGGTTTCTGCCGTTCACCATTCACAGCCTGCCCAGCGGCTCGGTGCCCAGCCCGATCGTGGGCGCAGACCTGAACCGCGACGGCTGGACCGACTTCGTGACCGCGAACCAGAACGGCACGGTCGGCGTGTTCATGAACGACGGCGCGGGAGGCATTCTGCCAGCCGTGGTCTACTCCACCAACGGATCCCAACCCCGAGGTCTGGAGCTGCTCGACGCGAACAGCGACGGCAACATTGACATCCTTACCGCGAACCGGGGCCCGGGCACGCTGTCCCTGCTTCTCGGGAACGGAAACGGTACGTTCGGTGCCGCGATGGTGTTCCAGGGTGGTGTGTCCAACGAGACGTCCCTCGCGGTCGGCGACGCCAACGGCGACGGCATCCAGGACGTGTTCGTCGGCGGCTACAACAGCCAGAACATCGCGCTCCTGCTCGGCGATGGCGCCGGCAACTTCACCGTGTCAGCGACGATGTCGACCAATGGCCGGCCGTGGATGCTCATGGCGGGTGATGTCGACGGTGACGGCAACGTCGATTGTGTCGCGGCCACGTCGGACAGCGGGGACGCGTCGGTCGTCCGCAGCGACGGATCCGGCGGCCTGTTTCCGGCGGTCAACTACAACGCCGGCTCGTTCACCATCGCCATCGACCTCGGTGACCTCGACGGTGACGGCGACCTCGACATGATGGCGTCGAACTACTCGAGCGATGACTTCACGGTGTGGCGAAACAACGGCAATGGCACGTTCGCGCCGCCCCTGATCCTGCCCGCGGTCAACGCGGGCTCGTGCGCTCTCGTCGTCGATATCGACGGCGACGGCAAGACGGAGCTCCTCGGCATCGATGAGATCGCCGACCTGCTGTTCATCTGGGAGACGCCGCCACCCGTCGTGCAGCGGTGCTCGCCCATGGCGTGTCTCGCGATCGACGGCGTCACGACGGCCGCAGGCTTCGGTTTCCTGCCGCCGGCAGCGGTGCCGGTCGGTTCAACTCCCACGTTCACGATCTCTGGCCACCCGAACCAGGCGTTCCTGGTCGCGGTCGGGCTGCCTCTCGATCCGGGCCAGTGGACGGTCGCCGGCACGTTGAACCTCAACCTCGCGCTTCCGTGGGTCAGGCTCCTCGACGGCTTCGCGGGTGGGTGTACGTCGTGTGCGACGGGCGCTGACGGCAATTACCAGCTTCCGTTCAATTTCAGCGGGGTACCCGTAGGCGTCTCGTTTTCGGCGCAGTTCGCGATCATGAATCCGGCCAACCTGGCGTCGGGCCTGTCGCTGTCGAATCCGTTGAGGTTCGTGACGACGCTCTGACGCCCCACCCGGACTTTGAAGGGTAGCGGTGCGCGGCGCCGGTTAGAGCGTGATGCTCACGACGGTGGGGTCAGAGCTGGGACGCCGCCGTGGGGGTCAGGAAGACGCTGACGATCTTGCTCACCGTCCCTTTGTATCGTTTCAGGCCGCTCATGCGCTTCCACTCGGGGTGCTTGAGGAAGGCCGACCAGTGCTTCTTGTGCGCGTCTTCGCTGTCGGCGGAGAGCATGTAGGTGAGGTTGGGGACGTCGTTGGAGATGAGGGTCTCGCCGAAGAACACGGGGCCGAGTCCCACCTCGCGCATGACGTCGATCTCGCCCTTGTTGAACATCTCGACCTTGAGCTTGGCGAGGCGCTCGTTGTGGCTCTCGTAGATTCGTAGTTCGACCAGCCGGGTGGGGCTCTTGCGGGGCGGCGGGACCACAGTCGGCATCCCTTGGAAGGCGCGCATGAGGCGACTCTCGATCCGCGTGTAGGCCGGGTCCTTCTGTGAGGTGGAGAGGTAGGTGGACGCGATCTTGTTGTAGACCCTGTCCTGCTCGAGACGGTCGTTCTGCAACGCCAGCTGATCCGGCGAGGAATAGGGGATCAGAAGGTAGACGGACGCGTCCTTCCCGTCGGCGGGCTTGAAGATGCCGATCCGGTCGATGCCCTGGTGGTTGAGCCGGTCACGCAGCGTGTCCTCGACGAAGTCCAGCATGACGGCCTGCTTCGATAGAGCAGTGTTGCGGTAGATGCGCAGCTCGCAGAGTTCCTGCTTGGCGGCGTTGTTCGGGCCGGAGTTCGAAGCGGACTGGCTTGCCGTCGCCATGGCTGCGCCCGCTGCGAGGGAGCCCGTAAGAAAGTCACGTCGCTGAATCTTCTGCGTCATCTCGGACCTCATTTGCGTGCACCGGATTGGATGGGGGGAGGAGTGTACTCCAGGTGCGTCGTCACAGGGATCGACCGGTATGGACACGCCTGGCGACGCACGCCATTTCGGGATCCGGCTGATCAGGACGCCGTGACGGGGGTTGCCGACGTGGGGACTCCTTGTCAGGTTTGGGTCCCCCATGAACTCGAGATCACGTCACCACCATCACGTCCAGATGCTGTCCGCGACCCGGCATCTCCTCGGCCTCGGCGCGGCGCTGCTGCTGCTTGTCGGGTGCGCCGCTTCCTCAGAAGCGGGCGCCACCGCTGACGCGGCGGAGCGATCCGAGCTCCACCTTCAGACGTTCGACAAGGTCTGGACCGAGATCCGGGATCACTATTACGACCCGACGTTCGGCGGCAAGGACTGGAAGGCCATCGGCGATGGGTACCGCGCGAAGCTCGGTGACCTCGGATCGGACGCCGAACTGCACCAGCTCCTCAACCGGATGGTGAACGAGTTGGGGCAATCCCATCTCGGGGTGATCCCTCCGGAAGCCTACGTTTCGTTTGACTCGGACGATGATGACGATGCGCCGGACGAAGAACCCGGCAAGCCCGGTAGCAAGAAGCCCGGCGACGGCGCGCGGCCCTCATCCTCGAAGAAGCGGGGTGACGTCGGACTCGAGGCGCGCATGGTGGAAGGGCGGCTGACGGTCGTATCCGTGCGGGAGGGAGGACCGGCGGAGACGGCCGGTCTGCGGCCTGGCTTCGTCCTCGCCCGTATCGGCCGCCGGGAGATCCGTGAGGTGATTGCGCGCCTCACCGACCTCGGCCGCGACGACGGGTCGATCGAGAGGACGATGGAGCGCTTGGCCGCGTCGCGATGGCGGGGCGCGCCGGGTGACTCCTTGACCGTCGCCTACCTGGACGAAGAGAACGCCGAGCACGAGGTGTCCCTGGTCCGCGAACCGTCCGTGGAGAAACGGGTCGCCATCCTGAACCTGCCTCCCATGCCCACGGGGTGCGACGTCCGGACACTCGAGGGCGGCGTCGGCTACGTCGCGTTCAATATCTTCTTCTTGCAGCTCATGAAGGAGCTTCGCGAGGGCATCCTCTCCTTCCGCGAGGCGCCCGGGCTGATCCTGGACCTGCGGGGCAACCCCGGCGGTATAGCGTTCATGTCCGTGTCCGTGGCTGCTCTGCTCCTCGACGAGCGGTGCGAGCTCGGCACCATGCGGACCCGTGAGAACCTGATGCGGTTCCCCGTGTTTCCCGTGTCCGATCCCGTGCGTGCGCCCGTGGTGCTGCTGATGGACGCCGGGAGCGGCAGCACCAGCGAGATGATGGCGGCCGGTCTTCAGGAAATGGGACGGGTCCTGGTGGTGGGGGCCCCCTCGGCGGGCGCGGTGCTACCCTCGGTCGTGAAGACCCTGCCCACGGGGGCGCGGCTGCAGTATCCCATGGCCAATTTCCTCACTCCCAAGGGCCTGGCGGTCGAGGGCAAGGGGGTGATCCCCGACGTCTTCGTCCCGCTGTCGCGGGCCTCTCTGCTTCGTGGACAGGACAACGTGATCGAGGCCGCGCGCAAGCTGTTGCTGGAGCGCGGAGCTCGCCAAGAAAGGACGCCCTGATGTACCCATCCCCATTGACCGGAAGATCCTCGTGTGCCCTGTTCATCGTCGCCGTGTGTCTGCTAGCCGCGCCGGCCGTGCGCGCGCAGGACCCGCCCGAGCCTCCTGTCAAGGAACAGGAGAAGCAGGAGCTACCGAAGGCGGAGGACGTGCTTGCGGCCAACATCAAGGCCATCGGTGGCCGGAAAGCGCTGGAGAAGCACAAGAGCGTGGTCGTCGTCATGAAAGGCACGGTCGTGGAGCAGGACGTGGAGTTGACCGTGGAGATCAAGCAGAAGGCGCCGAACCTCATGCGCATGAAGATGAGCATGCAGGACGTCTTCGAGCAGGAGACGGGATTCGACGGGAAGGTCGCCTGGAGCAAGGACCCGTTCACGGGGGAGCGGGTGCTCGAAGACGTCGAGCGCGCCCAGATGGTCCGGGAGGCCGCCTTCAACGCGCAGCTGAAATGGAAGCAGCTGTACAAGAAGGTCGAGACCGTGGGGATGAAGAAGGTGGGCGACCGGGAGTGCATCGTCGTCCAGCTGACCCCCGAGAAGGGCCACCCGTTCAAGGCCTACTACGACAAGGAGACCTATCTCCTCCTCGCCCTTGAGGGGACGAGCGAGTCCGCCATGGGAGAGCAGACCGTCCGCACGCTTTTCTCGGACTACAAGGAGGTTGGCGGGGTTCTCTACGCGTACACCCACGAGATGAACGTGGGGCCGGCAACCATCGAGACGAAGCTCGAGAAGATCGAGTGGGACGTGAAGCTCGACGACGCGTTGTTCAAGAAGCCCTGGGCCGACAAGGACGAGAAGAAGACGGACGGCGGTAAGAAGGACGGCGGGGGCGAGGGGAAGAGCGGTCAGTCGCTGTAGCCGCCGAGCTCGGTGACGACGCGGCGCGCGTTGAGGATGTCGAGGACGCAGAGCGTCTGGATCGCGCGCAGGGTGACCAGCTGCCGCGTCCACGGATCGGGGTAGCGCGCGACCGCGGCGAGGGTCGCTAGGCCCCGCGCTCGGGCGCGGTCCTCGCCGCCCCGCTCCCGCAGCAGCTTCATGAGGGTGCGGTTGCGCCCGCGGTTCGACGCGAACGCGCGACGTAGCAGGTCCATGGCGGCTTCGTTACGGTCGCGGAAGGCGCTGTTTGCGATCCAGTCTTCGAACAGGCGCCGCTGCGATGGGATGCGGAGCCGGCGCTTGGGACGGGCGTCACCGGGCTTGGAGAGGAACGACTCCAGGGCGCGATCGACGTCGCGCGGCGCGTTGATGAGCGTACGGCATTCGTCGTAGTCGATGATCCACGCGATGGCGACGGCGCGGGCGGCCTCGGCGCGGTCTTCTTGGTGGGCGGGGACACCGTCGGGATCCAGCGCCTCGGCGAGGGGACGCTCGGACCAGCCATGCTGATCGAGCAACTCTTCGAGACGCCGCATCTGCCTCTGGGCCTCGTTGCGCAGCTCGCGATACTGCTCGCGGCGATACTCCCGCGCGCCGATCAGGTCGAGGTCGTCGCGGGCGTAGCCGAAGTCAGTGGGCTGTGGCTCGCCGCCGGGTAGGCGCAGGCCGAGATACTCCGGGTCGAACGCGGTGCGCATGTCGAGGGCGGCCATGAAGATCGGCAGGTGCATGCGGTTGATCTTGCGCAGCGCTACGTCGAGGGTGGCCAGCCCCAGCTTGCGTTCTGGGCGTAGCTCCTCGGGGCGCAATTGCTCGGCGATGAGCCGCCCGAGGGCCCGGAACCCACGGCCCCACCACGAAAGCCAGAACCAGATGATGCGCAAGGGAAGCAGCACGACCTTGCCACGCCCGAGCCACGAGAAGTAGAGCGTGTAGGGGTTCATGGTGCGCCGGTGGCGGGGGAGGTTTTCCCACGGGTAGCTCGAGAACACCTCCCGCACCATCCGGTGGCGATCGCGTTCGAGCTGATTGCGAATGTCGCTGCCGAAGGTCGCCTCGACCTGCGCGTCCCGATCAGGATCGGACGTCATGAAGTGCAGCGCGTTGAAGTGGGCCGCGCCGATTACGTTGAGCGGGTCGTCTCCGCCACGCGTGAAGATCGCGCGGATACTGCGCGCCATGACCCGTCCGGTCTTCGAGATGGCGAGCCACAACAGGATGAAAGGCCAGGTGACCACGATCCACGCGCGGCTCCACGCATCGACGCCGGATCGGCCCGCGGTGGATGGGCGCCGTGGGCCTGCGAGCCACGTCTCCATGCGCTCGATTTGCGCTGCGGGGACGAGGGCTCGATGCTTCACCGGGATCGCCGTCTGGTTGTAGTGCAGGACGAGCTTAGCGACGCGCTGCGACAGGCTCTCGGTGATGAAGCGGAACCAGAGGTAGGGGCCGGTCGGGATCGCTCTCTCCCTATTGAGGTCGAGCTTCTTCAGGTCCTTCTGCTCCTTCTTCCCGAGCCGCAGGCGTTCGGAGCGGATCGCCTCGATCTCGAGATTGCCGAGGAACTGCTCGGTGCTCTTGACGTTGCTGCGGTGAAGGACGGCGCCGTCGAGGTAATCGAGGTAGAGCAGCACGACGTGCTCGTGTCGTCGCGCCAGGACGGAGTGGTCGGCACCTCCCGCGACCTCGTGGGGGAGGATCTTCTGGAACTCGGCCCGTTCGGATTGGACGTCGCCGTCCGCATCGGACCGACGTATTTCGGACGAGAGGACGCGGTCGAAGATGAGGCCAAGATCGTCCGCGCGGCGGCCGAGCTTGTGGAACTTCAAGAGGTTGATGCCCTGCGCCTCCGCGACCTTCTGGAACAGTTCCGTCGTCTCGCCGGCGAGCTTCTTGATCCAACGCCCGAAGACCTGGATCAGGAGACACGCGGCGCCCAGAACGATGACGCCGGGACCGAGCACGGTGTTGAAGAACCTGCCGAGCTTGTCGAGGGCGCCGCCCTCGTCGGCGCCCAGCCATGAGATCAGCCAGGACACGATCACGGCCGCGAACCCGAACATCAGCAGCCGTATGGCCGGCCTCTGTGTCGCCTTGACCAGGGCCGAGCCGACGC
>JABSRK010000148.1 GCA_013213915.1 Planctomycetota bacterium | reverse complement strand
CGGCAAGGTCGGCGAGAGCGGCGTCAGCATCTGTACGTTCGACGACATGAAGGCGCTGTTTGCAGGCTTCGATCTGTGCGACGTGAATACCAGCGTTTCGATGACGATCAACGGTCCGGCCCCGATGATCCTCGCCATGTTCTTGAACGCCGCCATCGATCAGCAGGTGGACCGTTTCGCCGCCGACAAGGGGCGCCAGCCAAATCCATCGGAGCTCGTCGAGATTCGAACCCGCACCTTTTCGGTCGCGCGCGGCACGGTCCAGGCCGACATCCTCAAGGAGGATCAGGCCCAGAATACTTGCATCTTCAGCACCGAGTTTGCGCTCCGGATGATGGGCGACGTCCAGGCGTTCTTCATCGACAATCAGGTGCGAAACTACTATTCGGTGTCGATCAGCGGCTACCACATCGCTGAGGCGGGAGCGAACCCGATCACCCAGCTCGCGTTCACGCTGGCGAACGGGTTTACGTACGTCGAGTACTACCTGTCCCGTGGCATGGAGATCGACGACTTCGCGCGTAATCTGAGCTTCTTTTTCTCGAACGGGCTCGATGCCGAGTACACCGTGCTCGGGCGCGTCGCGCGCCGCATCTGGTCGGTGGCCATGCGCGATGTGTACGGCGCGGGGGAGCGCAGCCAGAAGCTCAAGTACCACATCCAGACCTCGGGTCGCTCCTTGCATGCGCAGGAGGTCGACTTCAACGATATCCGCACGACACTGCAGGCGCTGCTCGCGCTGCAGGACCATTGCAACAGCTTGCACACGAATGCGTACGACGAAGCCGTCACCACCCCGACGGAGGAATCCGTACGCCGTGCCATGGCGATCCAGCTCATCATCAACAAGGAGTGCGGCATCGCGGCGTGCGAGAACGTGCTCCAGGGCTCTTACGTCATCGACGAACTCACGGATATCGTAGAGGAAGCCGTCCTCGACGAGTTCGACCGCATCTCGGATCGGGGAGGTGTTCTGGGCGCGATGGAGACCCAGTACCAGCGCGGTCGCATCCAGGAAGAGTCGTTGCTGTACGAACGGCTCAAACATGCAGGCGATCTGCCGATCGTCGGCGTGAACACCTTCGTGAATGACCACGTCGACCACGAAAAGGCCATGGATGCTCTCGAGCTCACCCGCGCGTCTGACGAGGAGAAGAGCGCCCGGCTCGACCATCTCAACGAATTCTGGAAGACCCATGCCGACGACGGTGCCGACGCGTTAGGTCGTCTCCAGGACGTCGCCATGCAAGGCGGGAACATCTTCGCCGAACTCATGACCACGGTCCGTGTGGCGAGCCTCGGACAGATCACACGGGCGCTGTTCGACGTGGGCGGCGAGTACCGCCGCAATATGTGACGAGCGATCTCCTCGAGGCCGCTTTTCGTGCCCGGTGCTCGTGCCTAGAACGGCGCGTCGGGAGGCATCATCTCGAGCGCCAGCAGGATCAGTGCATGGGCGTGCTCGAGACGGGCGGCGAACGGCTCTTCGGGATAGCCGCGGGCGCGTTGCGTGGCCATCGCCTGATGCGGCTCGCCGATCAAGTGGATGACGGTCTCGCGGAACGGCGTGAAGGCGACGGAGTGCTCGACGGTCAGTCTGTAGAGGATGTCACCGAGATCGGGCGCTAGCAGAGCCTGTACCTCGAACTGCTTGTCCGCGTCATCGGGGATGGCGACGGGGCCCAGCTCGTTGAGGGACTGGCTAAGGATGAGTTCGTAGCGCTCCAGGATCTCCATGGCTCCAACCGGGTTGAGGACGCTCCATCTGAAGGAGGAAAAGGCATCCGGACCTTGAAGTCTACCCCAGCAACGGCGCCGGGTTCCCACTCGATTTCCTTCAAGTTCCCATACGGTCGAATTGGCGAAGGTGATCAGGTCGGGTTCCGGGAGTTAGGGACGACTGTCGGTCCCCCGTCCTCAAGTCCAGTGTGCGCAAGGATGTCCCGATCTCGGGACATGGGAGATTGGAAGTGGAACTCGGCGAAAATCCCGACATGATGAAGGGCAACCCGGCATTCTCGGAGCCGATCATGCGACGCGCGACACCCATTCTCTTACTCCTGGCGGGGGTGCTGAGTGCCCAGGGGAATCCCGTCTCCTGGACCGTGAAGGCGCCTGCCAAGGTCACGGCCAACGAGACGTTTACGGTCGAGGTCCAGGTCGCCATCGATGCGCCGTTTCACATCTACGGCCTCGACTTGCAGGAAACGGGGCAGTCCACGGCCTTCTCGGCTTCGCCACCGGATGGCCGGGTCGTCGTGACAGGCGATCCCGCCCCGTCCCGTGCGGCGAGTCTCCACGACGACGAGTACGGCAAGTACACGTATTGGGAGAACGAGGTCACCTTCCAGGTCCCGGTGAAGGTCAAGGGGGCGGAGGCGGCCGAGAATCTGACGTTCGAACTCGTCATGGACTACATGGCGTGCACCAGCGAGGGCTGCCTCCCGCCGATGACACTCACGCGGGAGATCACGGTCGCAGCTTCCGAGGGAGAGGCGGTGGCGGAGCCTCCCGTGGCCGATCCCGTCACCTCGGGCGCGTTCGGCGTCATCCCCGTCGACTCGGACGAGCAGGAGTACCCGGTCACGCTCAAGGGCGGTTCGGTCGGCGAGATCAAGGACGGGCTCTTCGCCGCGGAGGTCACGGTGTCCATCGCGGCGCCCTACCACATCTACGGGTTCGGCGGCTCCGACTCCGAAGAGGTGACGGCGTTGAGCGTCGTCGGGAGTGTGGGCGTAGCGCGGGCGGGTGAGCCGACTGCGGACAAGGCGCCCAAGGACTACGCCGACGAGTACACCACATACACGTACTGGGATGGCGACGTCACATTCACCCTGCCCTTGCGTATCGTCAGCGCGGCGGCCGGCGAGGTCCTGAAGTTCAAGCTCCGGGTCGCCCATGTTGCGTGTGATGCGACCAGCTGCCTGCAGCCCGCGAACCTCGACCTCGATCTCGAGGTGACGTCACCCGAACAGGTGGACGCGCCCTCGGCCACGCTGGACGGCGAGGCCATTCCCGGACGCGAGGTCGAACTGGTGATCCCACTGGCCGCGGGAACGGCAAGCGCAGGCGACACCATCGCAAAGGGGCGAATCCGATTTTTGAATGACCACCTGTTGGCTGCGGGTGACGGCATCGTGGAGGTCGCGGGTGATGCGCAGGCTCTCCGTCTTCCGGTTCTGGTGCACGAGAACCTCGCCGACGGGCAGGCTCTCGACATAAAGGGACTCGTCGACCTCGATTCCGGCAAGGTGCGGTTTACCGTCGCCGGCACCGTGTCCCAACCGATCACGGCGTTCATCCTGCTCGCGGCCGTGGCGGCGCTTTTCGCGTTGCTGACGCCGTGTGTCTTCCCGATGATTCCGATCACTATCTCGTTCTTCACCAAGCAGGCGGAGTCGGCTCCGTACCCGCCGGTGACCATGGGAATCGTGTACTGCGGCGGGATCGTGCTCTCCTTTACCGCCATCGGCGTGCTCTTCACGCTGGCGCTCGGTCCGGGAGGTGCCATCGCTTTCGCTCAGAGTCGCGTGACCCTGGGGCTGATCGCGCTCCTCTTCATCGTGTTCGCGCTCTCCTTGTTCGGGATGTTCGAGTTGCGGCTTCCAGCCTCGGTCATGAACCTGGCCGGACGAGCGCAGGGCAAGGGCGGGCTCATCGGCGTTCTGCTTCTGGGGCTTCTGTTCGCCGTCACGAGCTTCGCGTGTACCGCGCCGTTCGTGGGGACCATCCTCGCGGGGGCGGCGGCTTCGGGGGCGTGGACTCGTCCCATAGTCGGGATGGTCGTGTTCTCGGGGGTCCTCGCCGTTCCGTTCTTCTTCCTGTCCATCTTCCCTTCACGGCTAAAGAGTATGCCCCGATCGGGCGGCTGGCTGAACGAGGTGAAGGTCGTCATGGGGTTCATCGAGATCGCGGCCGCGTTCAAGTTCCTCGGGGACATGGAGCCGACGATCTTCACGCGCTTCCTCATCCTCTGCGTATGGACGGTCACCTTCGGCGCTTGCGGTGTCTACTTGCTGGGACTGTTCCGGTTGCCGCACGACGGGCCAAAGGAGAAGGTGGGCGTGCTCGGCATGGTGTTCGCCCTGTTCTTCTTGAGCCTCGCGCTCTACTGCACGAAGGGGCTCGACGGGGAGTCGCTGTCCAAGGACGTCGACGCCTACCTGCCTGACGAGGTGGTGGCGCGGACGCCCCTCGGACGTCGCCAGGCAATCGTCAGGGAGCTAGGTCTTGTCGGCGCCGTGCACATGACTGACGCAAAGGGGACGCGGGCCGGCGTCGTCGCCGACCGCGTCGGATACGACCATGCGTTCCACTACTGGGACAAGGATCGGGGGCAGGCGGTCGATGAGAATCCCTACGAGGACGCGATCGCGGAGGCCAAGCGCCTCGGCACGGCGCTGTTCATCGATTTCACGGGCTATGCCTGACCCAACTGTCGTCAGGTGGAGAAGCATGTCTTCACCGACGAGAGGGTCCGGGAGGCCTTCAGGAAATTCGTCGTCGTCAAGCTCTACTGCGATCAGAAGTACGGTCCTACGGCCAACGATCGAGCTGATTTCAACACGGAGCTGGAGAAGACGCTCACCCCCAGCATCCAGCAGCCCCAGTACGTCGTCCTGGACCCCGAGACACGTGAGGCGGTCGCGACGTGGGGCTGGGTGCGTGCACATCTGGGCAACCCACAGCTTTTCGTGGACAAGATGCTGGTGGCATTGCAGGCGGTGAAGGACTTCTGAGCGAAACGTTCCATGGGGGAGCCGCCGACCGCTCCTATAATGCGAGGAGGTGGCCCTGGTCGCCTGGGGATGAGTTGAGATGACGACCTCTGGGGATCACCGCACCACCGAGCAGCTGGTCCTGCGCATCCATGGCGGTGACCTGGATGCGTTCAACCAGCTGTTCATGCGGTATTACCCACGCATCAAGCTCCTGGTGCGTCTCCACATGCTGGACAAGCTCAAGGCCCAGGTGGAGGTGGATGACGTGATCCAGGAGATCTACATGGAGGTCTACCGGAACTTCCACAAGTTCGAGTACCGGGATCCCGATTCGTTCTACAAGTGGGTCGTCAAGGTCATCGGTTGGAAGATCAAGGACTTCGACAAGTACTTCTTCAAGACAGCCAAGCGACAGCCCGGCGAGACCCTGTCCTTGCAACAGCGCGCGCCGGGCGCCGGATCGGACACGGCACCCGCGCTGGGCGACGGCCTCGCGGGCGTTGGCACGACCCCCTCCGCGATCATCATGGAGAAGGAGGGCTACAAGATGCTCGCCCAGGCTCTGCAGAAGCTGCCCGGGCACTTTCGCAAGGTGATCCAGCTTCGTCATCTTGAGCAGCGCTCGGTGAAGGAGACCGCCGAGATCCTGGACATGAAGGCAAGTGCGGTGAACGTTCTGTTCCACCGTGCGCAGTCACGCTTGCACGATGTCTTGAAGGAAATGACGTACTTCAAGACCTGATCAAGGTCTTCACCCCTCGGATTGGACTGTGGTTTTTTCTGCAGAAGAGCGCGAGGCCATCCTCGCGAAGATCAAGGACGAGGTCGACGCGGTCCTCGTTGCCGGGGAGGTTCCGGACCCGGCCCGATGGTGCGCCCTGCTCCCGGAGGCGGAGGAGGAGATCACGACGCTCATCGAGTTGCGCACGTTCAGCCACGAACAGGACTCTGCCAAGGCCGAAAGCGATGGAACCGAGCGAGTTCTCGCCGCTATCGAGTCCGAAATCCAGGACGCGCTCAATCGGGGCAAGGAGCCTGACTTCGTTGTTTACGAGGCGCGATATCCCCATCTCGCCAGCCGCATCGAGCGTCTGGCCGCGACACAGGACTTCGTGCATGACGCGTTGAACGGCGACCACGCACCGGCATCGGCTGCTGACAAGCAGGACGAGGCGCAAACCGCGCTCGGTCGCTACCGCATCCTGGGACGCATCGCCGACCACCCCGTCGGGACGGCATATCTCGCCGTGTCGCATGATCCGCCCGAGCGTATCGAGCTTCTCGTCCTCGACCCCCGCATCTCGCGCGAGCTCGGATGGGAGATCGTGCGCGAGGCCGATCAGAGTCGGAACCTGCAGGGCGATGGGCTGCTGCCCGCGCGCGAGGTGGGGGACGTGCGCGGTGTCCGCTTCGTTGTGTCCGAGCACAGGGAAGGGGTCAGCCTCTCACAGGTGCTGATGGACCTCGCGTTTCATGGGGGCGAACGCACGCTCGAGCACGCCATGCCGCCCCACGGTCGTCCGGTCGGCGAAGAGAACTCGGCCGAGGACCGGGCCGAGGCGAACGCGAACGCGTCGAAGGCTGCGGCCGCCCTCGGCGCCGACCCCGATCACATACGTCGTTCGGTGGCGCTCGTCCGCGACATCGCCCGCATCGTCGCCGCGGCTCACCTCAAGGGACGCCTCCACCGCAACCTGTCGCCATCCGCGCTCGTCGTGGCCCGTGACGGGTCAGTGTGGGTCCGGTGGTTCGGGCTCACGCGGTATCTCCCGCCACCGCGACCGGTGGCAGTCCGGAGCCCGCTTTGGCGTGCTCCTGAGCTGCTCGCTGGTACGGAGGGTGCCAAGATCGACTGGCGCGCGGACGTCTGGGGCGTGGGCGCCCTGCTGTTCTCGCTGCTGCGGTTCGAGCCGCCGTTGTTGCTGCACCCCGGTGACGTCGACCGTACGCGCGTGCTCGCGGACGGGCCTGGGCGCCTCGAGCGCCAGTTGGCCGCGGTCCTACCCGTCGTGCGCCCGACGCTCGCTCGCTCGCTCGCGTGGGACCCGGCCGCGCGACACGCGAGCTGCGAAGCCCTCGCCGACGAGCTCGAGGTCATCCTGCGCCACCTCGATTCAGGCTCCCGTGGGACGCCAACGCGGGGGGATTCGACGAGGAAGCGGCGCGGTTGGTTCCGACGGCGCGGCTAAGGGAACCGGTCCTTTAGATCCAGGCCAGCATGGCCAGGATGGTGATCAGCACAAAGATCCCGACGAGGAGAGGAACGTTCCAGCCCACCGCTCGCTCGGGCGCTAGCCCCTCCCGTTTGAGCAAGTCTTGGTAGGCGTCGTCGTCCATGCCTCCGAGTTCCACTGACGTGGCCTCGATCTCGTCGGCGTCCTTCCAACCGGTTTGAGAATCCGAGCCGCAGTGCGGGCACGACGGTCGCGCCGCGGGGAAGGACTCACCGCAGTATCCGCATTCGATGGTGGTCATCAGCCCTGCAGGGAGATCTTCTTGCGTCGCGGGACGTCGGCGTTGCGAACCGCGCATGCCGTGGCGACCCGATCGGCGAGGGCGCGGAACGGGGTTGCGACGGAATCGTCGTCTGAGAGGGCTGCGGGCGTACCGGCGTCGCCGGATATGCGTATTTCAGGGATGAGCGGCAGGGATCCGAGGAACGGGTGTCCCTTCTCCTCGGCCCAGTTCTTCACGTTGCCCTCACCGAAAATCTCGCCCGCCATGTTTTCGACCACGCCCAGGAGGTGAATTCCGGTCTGGTCGAACATGCCAACCGCCTTGCGTGCATCGACCATGGCGACTTCTTGCGGTGTCGACACGACGACGGCTCCGGTGAGGGTGATCGACTGGGCCATGGTGAGCGCGACGTCACCCGTGCCGGGCGGGAGATCGATGACGAGAAAATCGAGGGGACCCCACGCCACGTCACCGAAGAACTGCTTCAGCGCGCCGTGGAGCATGGGGCCCCGCCAGATGATGGGCTTGTCCTGCTCGACCATGAAGCCCATAGACATCAGCTTCATGCCGTGCGCTTCCACGGCGCCGAACATCTTCCTGCCGTCGGGGGCGTCCACTGGTTGGGGGTGCTTGTCTGTCGCCCCGAGCATGGTCGGGATCGACGGGCCGTAGATGTCCGCGTCGAGGATGCCGACGCTGGCGCCATCCCGCGCGAGCGCAGCGGCGAGATTCACGGCGACCGTCGATTTGCCGACGCCGCCCTTGCCTGACGCCACGGCGAGCACGTTGCCGACCTGTGCGAGTGGGTCCTCCGTGTCCTCGACGGCAGCGGTGCCAGCGCGGAACCCGACCTTGACGTTGGTGTTGACTGGCCACGAGAGCGCCTCGATCGCCGAAGCGGCGGCGGTCTGGACGCTGGCCCTGATGCGTTCACCTGGCATGGGGACCTCGATCTCAGCCTTCACGGCGCCGTCGCATTCTGTGACGTTCTTGACCCATCCGAGAGAGACGATGTCCCGATCTGTTTCGGGGGCCTTGACCTTTCGCAGGGCGTCGTTGACCTCACCAATCCTGGTTTCGCGATCACTCATCAGGCGTCTCCCGTGGGGGCTGCGTATGGTTACAGACGCGCGCCGGTGGGCCAACGACTACAATGCGATTAGAGAGGGTGAGAGATGTCACGACTCTACGTACTTGGCGCTGGTGGGGACATCCCGACCCTTCATCGCCAGACTTCCAGCTACCTGGTCGAGGGTCGACGGGGCCCGGTCCTGTTCGACGCGGGGACGGGGCTTTCACGGCTTGACGATCCGCTGTTCCGGGAAATGGTCAGCCGTTCGAAGCGCGCATGGGGCCTCTTGGGTTCCTGTGCGCATGGTCGGATCGCCGGCTTGCCCTGGCTGCCGTCCTTGTTGCCCGGCCTCGAGGTGACCGTGGGTGTTCCTCCCAAGTGTCGGCCCGCGGTCGAGCGCCTGCTGAAGAAGCCGTATCTCCCGCGGGGACGAGACGCGTGGGAGGGCGATCTTGCGACGTTCCGCATCGTCGAACTGCAGCCCGGCGAGAACGACCTCTTCGGCGAGGTGGTCGATGTCC
>JABSRK010000147.1 GCA_013213915.1 Planctomycetota bacterium | reverse complement strand
CCCGTACCTTGGGCAAGACCTCCGTCGCGAAGTGCTCGACGGCCGTGAGGTTCGGCGGGTAGTTGGCGCTCCCGATGAACAGGCAAACGGGCGGACCGTCGCCCACCGGCTCGAGTGGCTGCAACAACTCGGTATCGACGCAGTTGCCCACGACCTCGATCGGGACGTCCGGCGCGATCGTCGTTATCGCGTCGCGATCCGTTTCCGATACGCAGATCACCGACTCGAACCCGCGCAGCAGGTGCGCCTCGTCCTTCCTCAGACCGCGCGCCTCGAGCCGCGCCGCCGCGCGCTTCATGGCTCCGTCCGTCTGCTCTGCGGTGCGGTCCGCGATGACGTACTCGACATTATGAGTATCGAGGACCCGGGGCGCCCCTTCCACCGCGAGGGCGAGGGGCGCCGCCCACAGAACCTCCGCAAGCACGACGTCGAAGCCGCCACCGAGCGATCGTGATGCGCGCACCGCGGCGTCGGACCAGAACCGGGCGAGGACGTCCGAGCGGCCGCGCGCGAAGTTCGCGAGCTTGCGGACGCGATCAGCGATCGTGAGCGTTCCGAAACGTCGCGGATGCACGATCGGCTCGACCCGGATCCCCGCCTCCTCGAGCCCTGAGACCCGCGTCCGCTCCCCCTCGTCGTCGAGCAACGGCACGAGGGCGACGTCGTGTCCGCGCCTCACCAACTCGCGCAGCAGCAGGAACGTACGGATCCGACCGCCGTGATCCGGCGGATACGGCAGGTACGGGCTGAAAGCCAGGACGGAGAGAGGCACCTCGCTCATCGGTCGGTGGAACGATACCAGGGTCGGCGCACGGCGCGGTCGCGGAGCCACGAGAGTCGATGCTGGAGCGAGGGAGCGAGATCAGCGATCCACCGCGCGCACGGGGCGCACGCCCGAGTCTCCGGTCGCCGCGTCCTCAGGCCCGTAGTTGCGGCTGCCTGACCGCCCCATGGCCGCGATGGTCCTGTAGCTCCCCCCCCGAGCGGCCTTCCCGCGGCCGTGGAAGTCGTCCTCGCACCACTCCCACACGTTGCCCACCACGTCGTGAAGTCCGAAGCCGTTGGCACGGTAGCTGCCCACCGGAGCGTGGTAGGTACGGCCGTCATCGCGCCACTCATCGTAGGCGTTGCCTGGGACCCCCCTGTTCTCATGATAGAAGCGGTCCGCCACATTGCAGGATCCCCGAAGCAAGTCGGGATCGCGTCCGGTCCACCACGGGGTGTCGGTGCCGGCGCGACAGGCGTACTCCCACTGCACCTCGGAGGGGAGCTTGAGGCCGAGAGATGGCAGCACCCGTGTGCACGTCTTCCAGGTGATGGACTCGACCGGGTGAACGAGGGTCACCTCCCGCTTGAGCGGAATCGCGGTTTCCGGGCGTACGGCGCTGGGGTTGACGTCGGTGGCCCGAAGCCACTGTGCCTGGGTCACCTCGTACTTGGAGATGAAGAACGGCTTGTGGATCTGCACCCTACGGACGCCGCCGAGCTTGACCCATGCATCCATCGGTCGCGCCTGCTTGTCGAAATTGGGGGCCTGTGCGTCGTCTTTTTGCGCACCGACCACGAACGTCCCCGCGGGGATGAGGACCAGGATGATCCCCGTCTCGCTCGTGACCGCCATGTCCCCCTGCGCATCGCGAACGGGTGCGCGGCCCGTCTGCACGTGCACGAATTCAAAGAGCTTCGACCGCGCGTCCCTGCCTATGGGTACGAGCCCGAGTTGCGGCTTGATCCGAAGTCCGCCGTACCTGGGATTGTCCGTCTCGTCGGCGATGGCCTCAATGACTTCATCCCAGCGATGCTGGGGACGCACCAGGGTCCTCTCCTCGAGGGTCTCGACGAACTCAACCCGTGCACGCACGCGTTGGATGGTCGCTTCCAACGCGGTCAGGTCGGACATGAGCTCGCTCAGGACGTCATATCGCCACGCCCGTCTCCAACCAACGAATCGCCACACGAACGGCGCCGCGACGAGGGCGCTCTCAGCGGAAACGAGCCTCCTGCGGTCGGACTCCCCGGACTCCTCGGCGAGAGCTGCGGCGACCGCCGCCTCCACGCGCTCCTGCGACGCGTTGCGGGTCTCGTCGAGGACGGCGTCGGGCTCGGGATCGGCCATCCGGCGAAGAACGCACAGCGCCTCGATGTGATGCGCGCGCCTCACGACCAACCCCTCAGCATCCGCCAGCCACTCACCCATACCGCGCTCTCCCTCCAGGGAAGCGGGGACCGGTGGCCACGACTCCTGGGCGCGGGCCTCTAACTCGCTGAGTCGTTTCACGTCGGCGAGCTGCTCGTATCCGGCCAGGCTACGGTCGGCTCGATCTCGTTGGGTCACGGCGTCATCCAGCGCGACCTGCTCACCCGCGAGAGCGGCGCGCGTGTCGCCGAGCAACGTGAGGGCGGTGGCGAGACCGATCGCAAGCGTGACGAATATGCTGACCACCGCCATTGCCAACGCGGGATTTCGCTGCGCCCATCGCAGCACACGCACGGCACGAGGCACCGGGCGGGCGCGGATCGGCTGACGCCGTCGCACCCGCATCAGATCGTCGGCCATGGCAGCGGCTGTTTGGTAGCGACGGTTGATGTCCTTCTCCATCGCTGTCTCGAGAACGATGTTCAAGTCACCGCGAACGCTCTCGTTGAACCGCCGGGGATCCGGCGGTCGCCGATGGATGATCGCGTCGTACATGCGCTGACGCGTGGGCTCCGTAAAGGGACGAGTGAGGGTCAGACACTCGTAGAGCGAAACGCCCAGCGAGTAGACGTCGGTCCTGCGGTCGATACCGCGAACGCCCGCGATCTGCTCGGGTGACATGTACGCCGGGGTCCCGAACACGTCACCGGTTTGGGTGAGATCCGGTTGGTTGCTCTCCTCGTCTCGGGCGAGTCCGAAGTCCAGGATCACCGGCTGGAGGTCGGGCGTCACCATGATGTTGCCCGGCTTGATGTCGCGGTGCACGATCCCGGCCTCGTGCGCGGCGTGCAACGCCAGCGCCGCCTTCTCGATAAGCTGCAGAACGTCGTTGATCTGCTCGTGCGACATGGAGTGCCGGGTGGACGGCGGTGCTTCGTCCGTCTCGGGATGGGTGGCGATCACCCGTGTCTCTGCGCCAGCGTCCTCGGAGAGGAAATCGAGGAACGTCTCTGAGCCATCGTCTCCCTCGAGACGGGCGCGCGACAAGACGATGCGCTTGGCGAGGGACTCTCCCTTGACGTACCGCATGACAATGTAGGGACCGCGCTTGGACGTCCCGGTATCGAGAACGGAGCAGATGCCCGGATGCTCGAGACGTGACGCCACCTCGGCCTCGCGGCGAAACCGCTTCAGGTGATAAGCGGCGCCAGGACCGAGATCCGTAAGCACCTTGAGCGCGACCTTGCGGCCAAGGCGCTGATCCTCGGCGAGGTACACGATGCCCTGCCCACCGCGGCCAAGCTCCTTCAGAACCTTGTAGGGGCCGAAGAACCCGCCCTCCTCGTCGCCGGCGGCCGTCTCCGTGCCAGGGCTGAGCCAGGTCCGCGCCAGGTGCTGGAGCTCGGCCATGTAGGCCATCAGGGGTCGCTCCGCTCCGGTACCACGCTCGGTCTCGTAGCGTCCGAGGAACGTCTGCAGATCCGAGAGGCCCCCCTCGTCACGGCTGGTCTGCGGGTCCTGTTCCGACGCGCTTTCGCTCACTCCGGGTGGCCTCTTGCGTGATCACTCCACGATAAAGACGCTGCCGTCGGCGTTCGGAAACCGAACGGAATAGAAGCCCGTCGGCGCGCCAGTGTTCACGAACTCGTACACCATGTCGGATGAACCGCCGGTTTGCAATCCCGCGCCGACCAGCGACGAGAAGTTCACGCTACCTGGGTCTGTCGCGTTGCCGCCGGGCGTCAGACCCACGAGGGCGGACCCGCTGCCGGATGACGGCTGATATCCGAAGATCCCCGCGCTCCCGCTGGGCGAGAACACGAGGTCGAAGCTGCTGGCGGGCGCCGCCGCGCCGTGAGACACGCGATCGAAGCGTACCCGCAGCGCGCTGTGCAAGACCTGGGTGGAGATCTTCCCGCCCATGCTTGGATCGAGGTCGGTCCAGAGACCTGCCAGACGTGGCGGGCCGATGGCGAATTCCATGGGAGTGGGCGACGCATCCGTACTCGGAGATCCGAAGGTCACCGAGCCGTTGGCGTTGACGAATACCGACGAGTACGAGGTGCCGGCGAACGTCACCACGGCCGGACCGCAGAGAGGTTGGACCCCGGGAAAGATCTGGATGAAGCCGTCATCCGTACCGGGACCCGCGATCACCGCCTGACTACCGGAGTCGGTGAACTGGATGGTCCCCGCCACGCTGGTGGCAACACCCAAGGGCAGCGTCGGCGTGGCCACCGCAAGTTGGGCGTGGATGTCCCGCGGCGCGCTCGGAGCCACGGGAATCACCGCGTTGCTGAACGTGCCCTGGAAGAGGTAGCCGTTGATGGGCACTGCACCGGGGTCGAAGATGTCGATGTTGATGGGCTCGTCCCCAATGGCCAGGCCCAGAATCGACCGCGGCTGCACCGACGGGAGGCCGGAAGCCGCGGTGAGCTCCCAGCCCATACCGGGGTTCTCGCTGGACATGGAGATCATCACCGTCTCCCCCACGCAGCGCGTGAGGATGACCGGCTGACCTGGCAGCCCGCCGTCCCCGTCGGCCTCGAACCGGGCGGCGGGAGAGTTGGACTGCCACTGAGCGACAGCGATGGGTCCCGAATGCGGCAACGGAAGCTGTCTGTTGTGGGTCACGTCCACCTCCGAGGGGGACAGCATGCGGCGGTAGAAGCGGAACTCGTCCATCAACATGCCTGCCCCGAGGGGAGGCTGGGTGCCCGCCGCTCCGATGGTGAGGCTCTGAGGGCCAATGATAGGAACCGGCGTGATGGTCTGGGTCGTGATGAGGCCACCGTCCACGTAACCGCTCACCGCTGCGTTGGCCCCATCACGCACGAAGGCGACGGTCCTGCCTCCAAACGGGGGGAGCACGCCGAGGAGAGTCACGAACTGGATTCCGCCTACCGTGCTCATGGACAGCTCGACGTCCGCGGACCGGGCGATGCACCGGATCGAACCGGAGTCCCCGAACAAGGCCACCACGGCGTCCTGGTTGCCGTTGCGGTCAATCCAGAACGACACGGAAAAATCACCGATCCCGACGTCGGGCACCCAGCCCGTATCGACGGCGCCACCGGTCTGTGGTCCAACTCCCTGCAGGGCGCCGCCGAACTGCCCCTGGCCGGCAACAAGGGTGTGCCCGAAGAGCAGGGCCGGGTCCAGGCCTGCACCAGGTGAAGCCAGGTTGGGGATCCCGTTTCCCGCGAAAGCATCGAAGGTGAAATAGAGCGCGTCCGGTACGGCCCCGAAACGCGGGGGGTCCTTGTACCAGAGCACCCCGCTGGCGTCGGTTCCGATGTCGACGGAACCCGTATCCCGACTCGTAAGGACCACCCGTCCGCTGGCGACGGTCGTCCCCGTGGCCACGAGTCCCCCGCAGGCGTACAGTCCGCGGCTGCGGAGCCCGGACATCAACGTGAAGGGGGCGAGGTTGGGAGGAAAGACCGCGTCCACGGCCAGGTTGGTCTCGATGGACATGGACCCCGCGAACTCAGGTGCTCCCGATTCTTCAAAGGCCTCGTTCACCGGCACCTTCTCCACGGCGCTGCCGGTCTTCACCGTGTTCTGCAGCAGCCGATAACGGACCTCGCCGACGGGATCGGCGGTCTGGAACGTGACCTGCAGCGGTCCGATCACGCCCCCGAACCCGGAGACGCAGCACGGCACGTCCACGATCACCGATCCTCCCGCGGGGGTGATGGCCGTAGGGACACAACCGGAAGGCGTGTAGGCCCCAGTGATACGCGCGTCAAGAACGGGCATTACCGCGCCGCCCTCGCTGATCACCGTGACGGCGATTCGGTTGGCGAAGACCCCGGTCATGTTCACGAAAGAGAGTTGGGCCACCGTGTTGATCGGCACAGCAGCCAGCGTCCACGCGGCCTGCTTCAGGGTGACCGCGGAACCGTTCACAGAACCCACGAAGGTCATGGTGCCGCTGGTGGGCACCCTGGATCCCATCCCCACCGCCTGACCGTTGAACACCACCGTGGACGGGTCCGGATAGCCCGGCGACAAGGTGAACGGCGCAATCACGTTGCCGCCGCCAGGCACCAGGGTGGGCTGGTTGCCCGCGAGAGGCTGGCTGAAAGACATGATCAACCCGTCCCGCACAGCGCCTGTCTCATTGGTGAACGAGACGTTGGAGAGCACCCCGATCTGGCCGGGCAAAGCGGCCGCCAGGGTCAGGGTGCAAAGGGCGACGGCCGTCACCATGGGGACACAGCGCAACCGTCTTGCGAAACTCAACATCGGGCTGGCTCCGGGTGGGAGGGGGCGGCGAGACAAGCGAGCACCACAGGGGCGCGTTGACCCGCTCGGGATCGACGGAGCCAGAGTACCGAGTTTGCTTGCGAACTGCCAAGAAGCTGGCATTCCGTGATTTCGAACACTCCTCCGGACCCGGCCCTCCGGGCATGTCACGGTTCCGTCACGAGCGGGAACTCCGGTGAATCGATTGCGTCTACAAACCGTACGTCAGCGTGAAGCCACAACTGGAGGAAGACCCCATGTCCCGTCAAATCGCTCTGCTCTCAAGTGTCCTTTTCATCTTCGCGGCGCTCGCTCAAGCTCAGGTCATCAAGATAAATAGGCCCCCCGAAGCCCCGCAGCTGATGAAGTGCACGAGGGTCCAGCCCCCGGTGGTGGTCTGCGGCCTGGACGTCGACATCACGGTCGAAGGCCCGGTGGCTCACATCCTCCAGAAGCTGACGCTTCGAAACCCCGGTCAGGCCCCAGGTGAATTCGATCTGCTCTTCCCGCTCGGCGACGAGTCGATCATCTCCGGCGTCACTCTGAAAGAAGGGGGGAAAACGCTCGAGGGCACGGTGATGACCAGGAAGCAAGCAAGAGCCTGGTACCGCAAGCTCACGCAGCAACTCCGCGACCCGGCCCTGCTCGAGCATTACGGCGAGGCCCTGTTCCGGGCACGCGTGTTTCCCGTCCCCGCGGGCGGGACGAGCGAGCTGACGCTCTCTTACGACCGCGTGCTGCGCTCCGAGGGTGACCTGCAGCGACTTCACGTCCCGTTGACGGCGTTTCGCCGCGTGGCCGGCCCCATCGACCTGAACATCACCGGGTCCATCGCGGCGACGCACGCGATCACGACGCTGTACTCCCCCACCCACGCACTCGATGCGTCCTTGAAGGAGCAGCCGAGCGGAGACCGTCGGTTCGTCGCGACATTCTCCACCGCAGCGAAGGCTGTGACCGCCGACCTGGACTTCGTGGCCTATTTCAAGGCGAACCCATCGGCGGGGATCATCGACGTGAGCGTTCTGTCCGAGAGGCCCGACCCGAAACTGGCCGGCTACTACGTCACCATCATTCGCGGCCTCCCCCAGAAGAACCTGAAGCCCGAGCCTCGCGACGTGGTGTTCGTCCTCGACCGGTCGGGCAGCATGCAAGGGAAGAAGATCGAGCAGGCGAAAGCCGCGTTGAAGTTCCTCGTGGAACGGCTCGGCCCGGACGATCGGTTCAACCTCGTCACATACTCATCAAACGTCGACGTCTATGCGCCACAACTGACCAAGGGCGGCGACGTGAGCGATGTCATCACGTTCATCGACGCCGTCCAGCCGGGCGGGGGGACCGACATCCAGTCGGCCCTGGCGAAGGCGCTCGGACAATTCGATGGTACGGAGCGCACGAACCAGATCATCTTCCTCACCGATGGACTGCCGACGGCCGGCGAACGGGACCACCGCAAGATCTCGGCGCACATCAAGAAGACCAACTTGAAGGGCGCCCGGGTGATTGCCTTCGGCGTGGGCCACGACGTCAACGGCGCCTTCCTCGACCGTCTGGCGGTCCAGAACCACGGTCTCTCCGAGTACGTGCTGCCCACGGACAACATCGAGGAGAAGGTCCCCGGCTTCTACAGCCGCATGCAGAGCCCGCTCCTGCTGGACGCCGAGATCACCATCGGGGGCTCGAAGGTCTACGACGTCTTTCCCAGTGAGACCGGCGACCTCTACGGGGGTCACCACGTGGTCGTCACGGGCCGCTACACCCAGCCAGGGGACATCAAGGTGGTCGTTACCGGGCGTCGTGGATCAGAGCGCCAGCAGTTGAGCTTCGACGCGCGACTGCGCGAGGGAGCCCGGCCAGGCAGCGCACAACTCGTCGCGCGCATCTGGGCGACCAAGAAGATCGGATACCTGGTGGATGAGATCCGGCTGAATGGTGAGAACAAGGAGCTCGTCGACGAGATCGTTCGACTCGGAACCAGGTTCGGCATCCTCACCGAGTACACGAGCTTCCTCGCAGCACCGGAGACTGACATCGCCGAGGCCGGCGCGAACGGCTCGCGCGCTCTCGAGGAAGTCCGCAAACGCACCGGCGTCACCAGCGGCGCACACGGCGTCGCCCAGGCCGCGAACAGCAAGCGGATGCAGCGCGGCGGCCAAGCGCAATACGAGCAGAGCTGGCTCGGCCGCAACGGACGCAAGGTCACGATCCACGGCGTCCAGAACCTCAAGGGCCGGACCCTCTTCCAGCGCAAGGAGACGTGGCTCGACGCAACCGTCACGGCGGAAGCCCAGAAGAACGCCGTGGAGGTCCCGTACTTCTCCGACTCGTTCTTCGGCTACATCGAACGTAACCCGTGGCTAAACCAGTGCATCGCCCGGACCGGTGACCT
>JABSRK010000146.1 GCA_013213915.1 Planctomycetota bacterium | reverse complement strand
CTTGCCAAGCTCAACATCCAGCAGGTTGTGGGCTGCTGGGTTGGCGAGGTTCAGAACGCCGTCGCGTCGGACGCTCAGGATGATGTCGTTGGACTGCTCGACGAGTTGCTTGTAGCTCCGTGCCTGGGTCGCCAGCTCCTGCGCCGCCGCAATCGCCTGGTCGGAGCTGGCCTGGTTCCGCTGCAACAGGAACAGGTGGTTCATGATCCCGTCGTGAGCCGCGAAGTCGTCGATGGACAGGCCCAGAGGGGCGAGTTCGTCGAGGCGTTCGACGCAGGGGCTACCGAGGAACAGGTAGCCCTCCTCGGTCCGGGAGAAGGCTCCTCTGAGTGAGAGTTTTCCTTGTTTCTCGGCGACGATGACGGGCCGGCCCAGCCGTGCATCGAGAGATTTCCTGTCGAACGCGCCGATCCAGCGCGGGAGTTGGAAGACGTCGAGAAAGGGAGACGACTGCACGTCGCCCAGGCGCTTGCGGAGCGACCGCCCCAGGCCGGTCACACGCAGCTCGGCGTCCAGGCCGATGGAGAACGGGAACAACTCACGGGCTTGATCGGAGTTGATCACGATCCGATCCGAAGGCGGAACACGTCGTGGTCGGCGCCGTCGGACTTCGCTTCCACGTGCTCCACGGTCAGCGGCTCGGAGAAGTGGGTGCTCAGCCCATCCAGGAGACCCGTGACGAATTCAGACAGGCCCTCCCTCATGCTCCGGTAGTGCAACAACGCCGAGCCATCGGCTTCATGCTGCAGCTCGAACGACGGCGCCTGCAGATCGGCGAAGGAGATGGCCACCTGCTCGTGCATACGATCGAGGTTCTTCAAGAATGACTGCAGGTCGGTGCCCCCGAAATCGAGCAGGGGGCCGTACTCGACCTTGGCGGTGTGCAACACCCAGAAACGTCCGAACGCGCGCAGCAAGCTGTCCGTATCGACCTTGAGCTCCTCGCAGGCTGCGGCAATGAGCCCGTAGGTCGTCTCGTCGGGATACGACTCCATGCTGACGAACACCGAGTCGTCGGCGCCGGCACGCGTTGCGATGGCCCGCCACGTTTCCTCGCCGTGCGCGTCCTTGACGCAGTCCCGAATGGCCTTGTGTATGAGTCCGTACAAGCCGACTTTCTCCCTCGCCGGGCTCGATGCGACCCGGCTGACCTCTTGTGTCGATCCGACGCGATAGCGCCAGGACGACGGGGCTTCAAGCAGGACTGATGGTGGCGCTGTGGGCCTCGGTCAGAACGCCAGGATGGCGACGGGCGGGGGAGCGGGCGTAAACCGCCATCCATGCGTGAGTTCGCAGTTGTTCGGACCTACCTCGGCGAGCCCGGAAGCCCGGTTCCGCGCGGGTTCTACTGGACCGCGTCCAGCGCGTTGGCGATGACCAGCAGGGCCATGGCCGTGCCGTAGCTGCGCCCGACCTCGTGGCTGTCCATGAACGTGCCGTCCATCTCGGGGTACCCGAGGACGTGGTCGAGCAGCCGTTGATGGTGCTCGCTGCGCTGACCCGCGGGGAGCAGGGAGATGGCCTCGCTTGTGTGGTAGAGGGCGTGGAAGAACATGAACCCGGCGATCTGCCCGTCCGAATGGAAGTCGGTGCGACGGACCCCCTCGATCCTGTCATAGAACTTCCAGAACGTGTCGAACGCGAACTGCATGCGCTTGTCGTCGCTCGCACCGAGGGAGAGCAGGGCCCCCTCGGCCATGGGCATGCGCGTGCTCGCGTTCTTCAGCCCGTCACCGCGGGACGTGCCCCGGGCCGCACCGCCGTACGAGAACGACCCGTCTTCGAACCGCGCGGCCAGCAGCGCGGTCTTGGCGCTGTTGAGGACAGGCTGGGGGATCTTGACCCCGCATTCCTTCGCCGCCACCAGGCCCTGGACCATGGCGGCGGTGCAGAACGCGTTGCCGTACTCATGGGCCCAGAATCCGGATTCGGCTTGACGCGACTCGGCGTCCTTGACGATGCCGCGCATATGGAGGCGGAGCTTGCGTCGGTGCGTCTCGTCTTCCAACTGCCGGTGTCGGGTGGAGAGATACATCAAGCGATACGCGTCCGAGTACACGTCCTCGTTCTTGCCCCGGTTCATGTGCATGGGGTCCAGGATGTACTTCTCGCCGCGGCGGATCGCGTCATCGATGGCCTCGTGCAGAGACTCCGGAGCCCGCGCCTTCTGGCGCAGCAGCGCCTGGCATGCGAGGGACGAGACGGCCACCCACACGTTGGGGGTGATCCGCTTGTCCGGGCAGTAGGCGTAGCGTGCGTCGTTCCAGCCGCCGTCGTCGCGCTGCTGCTCGAGCAGGAAGCGAACGCTCCGATCCACAATGTCGGTGATCGGGAGGCGTTCTCCCGGCCACGTGGTGTCGATGGGCAGGGTCTTGTGCGCCGCGTCCGGCAGCCACTGCAGGCGCGCCACACCCGAGAAAGCTGCGCCGATGGGCCGCCCGTCGTCGACGCCGACGAGGACGTTGGCCCTGGCCCGACGGCCCCAGACCGTGTCCGGATGGTCCTGGACGATCTTCTGGAACCGGCGCACGGCGCCGACCTCGTCGCCAGCCCGCGCACGCAGGCGCGCGAGCAGGTACGCGGCCTCCGCCTGGCGCGGACCCGAGGTGTCGGCCGCGTTCTGCAGCGGCTGGATCGCTTCGTCAAAACGGCCGGAGCGGACCAGGATCAACCCGCGCTCCGCCTGGAACCTGCCGCCGAGGGGCTCAAGGCCCGGAACGCGTCCCCTCCGGGCAGAGCGCTCGAAGCTCCGCGCCTCGCGGGGGGACATGTCTTTGGTCTTTTCGGCGATGACCTGTTGCCGTGTCGTCAGCGCGTTGCCGAGTTGCTCGAGGGCGGTCTCGCCGTCACGGGTGCGGCGCAACAACGTCGCGCGCTGGTAGACCGCTTCCGGCGTCGGTTTCTCATCGCTCATGAGCGATTTCAATGCGTGCGTCCATTCACCACGGTCCATGGCCGCGTCGAACGATGCGTCATCGGCGAGCTTGCCGTGCGCCTTCTCAAGGACGTCGCGCAGGACGCCGCACATCCACGGGGCGTTGATGGTACGGATGTTGCGCACCATGTGCAGGACGCCACCGTCCGGTGCGATGAAGATCACGGCCGGCTCGAGGAACGTGAGGGGACGGACGTTGAGCCGTTTGCACAGGTCTTCGTCGCACACCATGCGCAGCGGGGTGAACGACGCCTTCACGATTCGTTCGACGTCCGGGTCGCTCCACGTGACCTGACGCATGGCGATGTCCAGCACAGGTGCGCGGATCATCTGGCGTCCGCGCTTGGTGGATTCGACCACCTTGTACACGTACCAGAGCACCGGCTTCTTCGATTCCTTTGCCTGGGCAATGGCGGCGTCCAGCATGGCGACGCGATCGACGGCGGCCTCCTTTCGGGTCAGGGAGGTCTTGAATCGTTGCTTGTCGAGGAACTCGGCCTCGTCGTCCATCCACTGGATGGTCTCGAGTTGGAGGCCCCGGGCCGGGTGGGCGCGGGTGGGCGCCTCTGGGCGCTGGGCGGGGAGGAGGGCGGCCAGAACAACGAAGAGGGCGACAGTTTTGCGAATCATGGGGGTTCGAGTGTACGGGGGGGGCTTGGGACGTGTCGAGTCGCCTCCGGGTGCGTACACTGGGCGCCGGGTCTTTTCGGGCCGGTCCCCTTCTTTGGAGAACGCCATGAGAGTCATCGCGGGCGCCCTGGCCCTGACGGTCGCCCTGAGTGCGGCCGCGGGCGCGCAGAGCAACGAAGACAAGTACAAGAAAAAGCTCGAGAAGGAGTTCGTCTCCAAGGTCGAGTGGGTGACGAGCCTCGAAAAGGCTCAGGAGGCCGCCGCTGCGCAGAACAAGCTGATCTTCGGCTACTTCACGCGCAGCTATTCCCCGTGACCCCCCTGTAACGCATTGGAGGGGGGTCCCCTCCTTGAACAGTGGTGGACCGAGGCCAGCAAGACCGTCATTCCGTACCTGAACATCACAGCCCGTTTCGAGGGCCCACCGGACCAGGATCTCTTGAAGGTGAAGGGTGGCCGCGGCTTCCCGTACTGCACGCTCATGGATGCCAAGGGCGAGGTGATCTGGGAGGTTCGTCCGAGTGGGAAGGACGCGTTCGCCAAGGGCGTCAAGGGCGCCACGGCGCTCGCCAAGTACCAGGCGGCGCTCGCCAAGGATCCGGAGAACAAGGCCCTCAAGGCCAATGTCGGCATCCTGGACTTCATGGGCCGTTCGCAACGTGAGAAGGGGTCGACCGTCGCCGATCTGGAAGAGCTCGCCAAGGCCGAGGGCGTCGATGCGGAGATCTTGAAGGAGTTCTCCTCCATCAAGAAGAGCGAGCAGATCATGGGCGCCTTGCGCAATCAGCGTCGTGACGGCGGCAAGGCTCTGCTCGACCTCGCCAGGAAGGGCGTCGCACCCGACGACGACGACGACATGGCGACGCAGTTCTGGGTGACGGTGACCCAGGCCGCGGTCAACGCCAAGGACAAGGCCCTCGCCACCAAGGCGGTGGACAAGTTCGTCGCCTCGGCGAAGGGCAAGCCCTTCGAGGAGCGCGCGGCGGAGTTCGGGGCGGATCTCAAGAAGAAGATCGCCGCGATCCCCGACGACGACAAGGCGAAGGACGACGACAAGGCGAAGGACGGCGACAAGGCGAAGGACGGCGACAAGTAGGTCCTGGCCCTTCTCCAGCAGCAAAAAACGCCCCGGGGTGACCCGGGGCGTTTTTCATGGTGGGCGCTCAGTTGTCGCCGTCGCGGGCCGGTGCCGTGGGCTTGCGGGGGAGCATGGCGTCGCGCTGGGCAGTGTGCCATGCGAAGGACGCGATGATCGTCGCCGCCTGCTTCAAGTCGTCGGCGACGGCGTGGTCCCAGTTGTCCATGTTGGAGTGGTGGGTCTGGGTCGAGTAAGCCACCGGGTCCTGGATGAACTGGAAGCCCGGGAGACCGACACCGTCGAACGACTGGTGGTCGGTACCGCCCGTGTTGTTCAGCGTCAGCGTCCCGGCGCCGAGGTCGTGGAAGGGCTTGAGCCACGCGCGGAAGATGGGGGCGATGACCTCGTTGCCCTGGAGGTAGACGCCGCGGACCTTGCCGGTGCCGTTGTCCATGTTGA
Source organism: Planctomycetota bacterium (assembly GCA_013213915.1). Taxonomy (GTDB): domain Bacteria; phylum Planctomycetota. The sequence continues at coordinate 3,677 of JABSRK010000146.1, read as the reverse complement.
AGTAGCCGGACAGCTTGGCGTGCGCCGGATGGATGGTCGTCGGCGCGCGGCCGCGACCGGCTGACTCGGCGAAGTGATTCTTGACGTAGGCCCGTGATCCGCGCAGTCCCTGCTCCTCGCCCGACCACAGGGCGATGCGGATCGTGCGGCGCGGGGGGCCCTTGCTCTCGACGAGCTTGGTGAGCAGGCGCATGGCCTCCATCATGGTGGCGCTGCCGCATCCGTTGTCGGTCGCGCCGGTGCCCGAGTGCCACGAATCGAAGTGGGCGCCGAGCATGACCACCTGGTCCTTCAGGTCGCTGCCGGGGAGTTCGGCGACGACGTTGAACTCGCGCAGGTCGTCCTCGAAGTACTGCGTCTTCAGCGCCACCTCCATCTTCACCGGAATGCCCTTCTCGGCGAGGCGCACCAGGCGGTTGTAGTGCTCGACGGCGAGGGTGAACTGGGGGATCACCTTGACGCCCTTGCTGGACGAACTCTGGCCCCCGCGCCGGCCGGCACCCGGGGCGCGCGGAACGGACGCGCTCGACACGAAGATCGTGCCGTACTGGCCCTTGGAGCCACGGTCCATGATGGCGAGGGGGTTCTTCGAGAACACCAGGTTGTTGAGCTGGCCTCCGCGCATGAAGGACGAACGATTGCGGCGTGTTCCCCGGCGCCCGCGGTCACCGCGGCTCGCCTGGTTCGCCATGTTGAGCAGGTCATCGGAGTCGAATCGCCGCGCGGGCCCGTCGAAAGGCTCCGACGCGTCGCGCATCTCCTGCATCAGGACGATCTTGCCCTTGAGGTCCATGGCCTCGATCTGCTCCCGGGTCTTCCCGGAGAGCGACACGACCTCGGCCGTCGTCTTCTCGAGCGTGGGTGTCCATGCCTTCGGGTAGCCGTGGACGGGCCACGGGTTCTCGCCGACGACACCCAGCGAGAAACCGTCAAGCTGCCACCCGCGTCCGAACTCACCCCACTCCTCCATGGCGGCGTTCTTCAGGCCCCAGCCTTCGAGGGTCTTCACGGCCCACTTCTGGGCTCTCCGGAGGTTGGGCGAACCGGTCAGGCGCGGGCCGTAGACGTCGCACATCCAGCTCAGGTGGTCCATGACCTGGCTCTGTTCCAGGCCATGATCCCTCAGGATCTTGATGGCTTCGTCGTCAATGGGCTCCTGTGCCAGAACGGTGGCGGGCAGGGTGGCGAGGACGAGCAGAATAATGATGTGACGCATCGCATGAGACTCCAGGGTGATGGCGGAAGGAGGGAATCGTACCAGCCCCCGTCTGGTAGCGTGCGGTCGTGGTGAAGGTGGCGTGCGGTCCGCCATCTCGGGGGTTGGTTCAGAGAGCGGGAGCGATCATGGATGAGCAGGCGCAGGGTGGGCAGCAGGGTGAAAAGGCCATGGGGATGCTGATGATGAAGGTGTTCTTGGTGGCGCTCATCGCGGCGGCCGTCGCGCACGGGGTCCAGTACCTGCTGACGGAAGAACCCCAGGCTTCCGTGAGCGGGGGTGTCGCAGGTGGCGTGGTGGTGGCGACGCTCATGATGATGAGGCGAAAGGGCTGAGTGCGCTGATTGCGTGCGGCCGTGTGCCGCGCTCCTCACGTTTGCCGTCGAGACGGTATCCTGGGCGGACCTTGGAGTTCCCCATGATGCATGCCCGTCTCGTCGCCACCCTGCTCATCCTCGTCACCGTCGCGTCTGCCCAGGACAAGCCTCCGGCAGACGAGGGCTGGATTTCCCTGTTCAACGGCAAGGACCTCACCGGCTGGACGCCCAAGATCAAGGGCTATCCCCTCGGCGAAAACTTCGGCAACACGTTTCGCGTGGCGGACGGTGTGCTGCAGGTCGGCTACGAGAAGTACGAGAAGTTCGACCGACGCTTCGGTCACATCTTCTACAAGACCGAGTACTCCCACTACCGACTCAAGCTCGAGTACCGATTCACCGGTGAGCAGGTGCCCGGCGGCCCCGGTTGGGCGTTTCGCAACAGCGGCATCATGGCCCACGGCCAGTCCGCCAAGAGCATGAAGAAGGACCAGGACTTCCCCGTCTCCATCGAGGTGCAGCTGCTCGGCGGCCTCGGTAAGGGGAAGCGAGCGACCGGAAACCTCTGCACTCCAGGCACCAACGTCGTGATGGCCGGCAAGCTGGTCCGCCGGCACTGCACCAACTCCAAGTCCAAGACCTACCACGGAGATCAGTGGGTCAGTTGCGAACTGGAGGTCCGCGGCAACGACTTCGTTCGCCACACCATCAACGGCGAGGTCGTCCTCGAGTACAGCAAGCCCCAACTGGACGATCGGGACGGCGACGCCAAGCCGCTCATCGCCGCGCGCAACGGCGAAAAGATGCTCTCGTCGGGGACCATCTCTTTGCAGTCCGAGAGCCACCCGTGCGAGTTTCGGAACATCAAGCTGCTGCCCCTGAAGGCGAACTGACGATCCTCCTGTCGTCTGGAGTGACGGCGCCACCAGAAAGGTGATCCGATGGTGCAGAACCCCCCGGAAGGCTACGCGCGGGTGATCCCGTACCTGCTCTACGAAGACGCGGGCGCGGCGATCGACTTCCTGTGCAAGGCGTTTGGCTTCGAGGAGAAGCTCCGCATGGACGGGCCCGACGGCTCGATCATGCACGCCGAGGTCGCGATCGGCGGTGACGGCGTCGTCATGCTCGCGACCGCGCCCACGGAGATTCACGGACGCCCCGTCCCGCCGGGACTCGCGCGCGAGACGCTCACGGCGGTCTACGTCGACGACGTCGACGCGACCTTCGCACGCGCCGCCGAAGCCGGCGCCGAAGTGCTCGAGGAACCCGCGGACCAGTTCTACGGCGACCGCACCTGTCGCTTCCGCGATCCGGAGGGGCACGAGTGGAACTTCATGACCCACGTCAAGGACGTGGACCCCGAGGACATGCAGCCGCCGTCCTGAGCCCGCGGGGCGATCAGGCGAGCAGCGGCTGGACCACGTGGCCGTGGACGTCGGTGAGGCGGTAGCGGCGACCCTGGAACTTGTAGGTGAGGCGTTCGTGGTCGATGCCGAGCAGGTGGAGGATGGTCGCCTGCAGGTCGTGGACGTGGACCGGGTTGGTCGCGATGTTGTAGCCGAAGGAGTCGGTGCTGCCGTAGACCGTCCCCGCGTTCACGCCGGCGCCCGCCATCCACATGGTGAAGCAACGCGGGTGGTGGTCGCGTCCGTAGTTGCCCTTGGTGAGCTTGCCCTGGCAGTACGCGGTGCGGCCGAACTCACCGCCCCAGATGACCAGGGTGTCGTCCAGGAGGCCGCGTCGATCGAGGTCGCGGACCAGGGCCGCTGAGGCGCGGTCGGTCTCGCGGCATTGGTTGCGGATGGCGCCGGGGAGCCCGCCGTGCTGGTCCCAGCCCTGATGGAAGAGCTGGACGAAGCGGACGTCGCGCTCCAGGAGCCGCCGCGCCAGGAGACAGTTGGCGGCGTAGGTGCCCGGCGTCTTCGAGTCCTTGCCGTAGAGCGCGAACACCTCGTCCGGCTCGTCCGACAGATCGGTGATCTCCGGGACCGACACCTGCATGCGGTACGCGAGCTCCGCCTGCGCCATGCGCGAGCGGATCTCGGGATCGAGCTCGTGGGCCTCCTGGTCCTCGTGCAACGCGCGCAGGGCGTCGAGCATGCGGCGGCGGTCGGTGCGGGCGAGGCCGTCCGGGTTGGTGAGGT